>JAFECY010000230.1 GCA_018241865.1 Pseudomonadota bacterium
CAAGGTAAAGATAATCAAGTCTCCTTGGCGCACAATGTTGATGGCCTGCATGTCACGTACCGGTGTTCTGGCTTGACATTCTGCCGCACGAAAAGCAGAAAAATCATGTTCACCGAGCAAATGCGCCGCCGCCTGCCGCATCGGCTCGACCTCCAGCGGGCGGAATGTCCAGCCGACTTTGCCGCTCAGCAGCGGCGATGGCACGGCATGGTTGTAGAGCAGGTAGTGATAGGTGCGGGACACGGCGCTGAAACGCGCGTGGAAATCATCCTCACGCCCGCTGATGGGCAAGACGTGTGCCCAACGCACGGCAATCGTCGGCGGCAAAAAGGCATTGACGCCGCGCACCCAGGAAAAATTTTCGCGCGTCAAATCGGTATCGAAATGCACCACCTGTTCGAGCGCGTGCACACCGCGATCCGTGCGACCGGCGCAGGTCGTGGCGATCTCCATTTGGGCAAACTTCTGCAAAGCGGATTCAAGCCGATCCTGCACCGTATGCCGGCTAGGCTGGGTCTGCCAGCCATGCCAGCTTGCGCCATCGTATTGCACGCCGAGAACGATGCGTTTCAACCCGATTCCTGTCAGCAGAAGTTTACAAAAATAAACGGGCGCAAATTCTGCGCCCGTTCATACGTCGAATCACGGTGGAATCTATGCGATGCTGGCCAACAAAGACTTTGCCTTGGTTGATTGCTCTGCTGTACCACCCTTGATGACTTCATCCAGCAATTCACGCGCACCATCCTTGTCACCAATTTCTTGGTAAGCAATCGCTAGATCGAGCTTGGTTGCCATTTCGGAATCAGCGGTGGGCGCTTCATTGATGTCAAACGACAAATCCGGCGCATCCGCACCAACATCGAAAGGCTCCTGCACCGCTGCAACGAAATCGGCGGCAGCAGCGGATGCCACGGCTGGTGCGGCTTGAACAGGCTGCGGGCTCAAGTCGAGATTTATGCCGGACAAATCAAAATTCATCGGCTCGACCGGCTTCTCAATATGCACTTCCGGCATCTTGGCAACCGTTCCCAAGTCAGGCATACCGGCCGACATGAATGCGAGATCATCCTTGCCGACATCAACATTCATTGCCGTTGCCGACTCGATCGAACCGTTCAGCGTGGAATCGGCATCGGTCTTCTTAAGATCCAAACCGAAATCGAGTACGCCGATATCCAGATCAGCGGCAGCAACTGGCTTAACTGGCTCCGACGCTGCAGGTTTAATGTCCATCCCGGCCAGATCGAAATCTAGGCTGCTTGCAGCTGTCTTGGGTGCGGCGACAACTGCTTCCGAAATAGCAGGTGCTTCGATCACCGGTGCTTCTGGAACGGCGACGTTTAGCGGCTCACTCGTGGTGTTTGCAAAATAAGCGGCATTGGCACCCAGCGTTTCCAGCCCCTCCGCAGCCGCTCCCGGCTGCTGCGTGGTATTCAACAAGGCATCTAGACCTTCATCCATGGGCATGGTCGGCGCGGTCAAATCAGCACTTTGATCGGCAACGGCAGCAGGCGCGGAAGCAGCAGATTTACCGCCAGCATACATGGGATTGCTCGGGTCCAGAGCAGCACCCAACGCCGCAGCTTGCACCCAATCCTCGCCCTCACCCTTGGTCATGCTGTACAGCTCGGTTGCCTGTGCCTCGAAGGAACGCACATCCTTGCGGTTAGCATAGATTTCCAGCAGCTTGAGGCGCACGGCATTGCGTTCCGGCTGGGTGCGCAGTGCTTCCTTGAGGATTTCCTCAGCTTGGGCATCGCGTCCATAAGCGATATAGACGTCAGCTTCCGCTACTGGATCCACCTCATTGGTATCGAGCTGACTGGCAGACGGCGTGAAGCTGGAATTGAAAACGCTATTGCTGGTATCGACGCTTTGACCACCGGTCGAGCCAAACAGCGAATTAGCAGTCAGACTACTATCCTCGCCACTGATGATGCTTTCATCGAAGTCTTTGGATTTCTTTTTTTCACGGCGTTTTTTATTAAAGACCAAGAAACCACCCAAGGCCGCTAGCAAACCGCCACCGCCCAACATCGGCAACCAGTTTTCCTCGATAAAACTCGGCTCAGGTGGCGGCGGAGGCGGCGCAACTTTTTTGACGACTGGCACTGGCTTAACCACCGGCTTAATCTCCGGTGCGGAAGCAGCTGCGACAACTGGCGGCGCTTCGGCATCATTCTTGTTTTCAATGCTAGCAGCAGGAGCGGAAGTCGCTGGCGCACTTGCTGCGACTGCGGACGCCGACGGAGATGCAACAGGAGTCGATGCCACATTGGTCGATGCCGCAGGCGCTGCAGCCGCTGCAGAAGCTGACGGCGTTGCCGCCGCCGGCGCAGCAGTTACCGGTGTGGCGACAGCTGGCGTGACTGCGGGTTGAGCTGCAGCAGGTGCAGATGCAGCGGGCGTCGAAGCAACTGGTTTGGCAGGTGTCGCAGCAGCGGTTTTTTTGGCCAGTTCCGCCTGCTTCTGTTGCTCTTCCAGCGCTTTGTTTTTGAGTTCGAGCAGTTTCTGCAAGTCATTGACGTTGCGTTCGAGTTCCTTGACCCGTGTGTTGGCGTCCGTCAGCGCCTTGTCCTTGGCGATGCGGTCTTCGGCACTCATACCGGCAGCAGCTTTCTCGCTTGGCGCACCCGGCTTAGACAATTTCAGCTTGTCTTTCGATTCATTGACGGCAGTCGGTTTCTCCTCAACTTTAGCCGTGATCTTGCCGGCCGCGCTCTGCTTGGCTTCAGGTGCTTTTTGCGGCTCGGCGGCGGCAACTTGACCAGCTAGCTTGTTGCGATATGCATTGAAATCCGCAGCTTGCGCCACCACAACACCGTGCGCCTCTTTGTTGCTGATGGCCTCGACACTGGCGGCATCAGGCACCTTGAGAATTTGGCCGGCGCGTAGGCGATTCATGTTCTTGCCAACGAATGCATTGCTATTCGATCGGTATAGCGCCACCAGCATCTGGTCGAGCGAAATGCCTTCCGGCTTTACCTGCCCGGCGATTTTAGCCAGCGTATCGCCGCTCTTGACTTGATAACTGTCGGCGCCAGCGGCCTCGCCAGCCGGTTGCGCTGCCGCTTGACGTTTGGCCGCTTTGCCAGACGCCTTAGCCGGTTTCGATTCTGCAACCGGTTTCTCACTGACCTCTTGGCGCGGCACAGCGCTGGTTTTCGATTCCTGACTGATAACAGGCGTAACAACGGATTTAGAAGAAGACAGCGGGGTGGCGCCAATTTGGGCAGATTGCGACGTTTTCAGATCCGCCGGATCCAGCAACATGGTGTATTCGCGCACCAAGTGACTACTGGTACCGCCAAGCTCAAGTAGCACATCGACGATCGGCTCGTTAATAGGTTGCGTCGAACTGACACGGATGACTTTCCGGCCGCCGCGCGTATCCACGGTGAAACGCAGCGAATACAGAACCGGATTGAGTTAAATATTGGCCTGACGATACGCCTCGCTAGACGCCAGTCTAGGGATGATCGAGCTCGCCTCATCTTTACTGACAGAAGTCAGTTCGATTTCAGCGCGCAACGGCTGTCCCAGCGAGGATAGCACCGTCAATTTTCCCATCCCAACGGCATAGGCTCCAGAACAAAGCAGCGCCGACAACACGGCTGCGCTGAGCTTTTTCAGGCCAAAAGGAAGCTTGTTTGATTGGGTGCTCGAATAGTGCATGTTGGTAGGCATAGGTTGCATTCCATTAACGCTTGCCACAGCGGGTATCGCCGCAGGCATCGCTCTTACGATTTGATCGGGAACTTTTAACATATCATCATGGACTTACGGCCGCAAGCGCAACCATCTTCTGAAAAGATGGAAAAGTCCCGACCTCCCTAGTC
>JAFECY010000231.1 GCA_018241865.1 Pseudomonadota bacterium
CATGGCTTGCGTCTTTTGCAATGGGTGGGCTGCGTTACATTTTACGCTGCTGTAGATGGGGCGTATTTGTCAGAAAAGAAGGCCAAAACAAAACCCCGGCCATGCCGGGGTTTTGGGGAAGGCGGCGCAATGTCGATCAATGCATCACTTGAACCACAAGCGCACCGCATCCCAGGCCCGGCCGAACATGCCGGCCTGATCCACGGCTTCCAGCGCCAGCACCGGCAATGTCACCACGGCTTTGCCATCGACCATCATGCGCAGGGTGCCGACCTGGCTGCCTTGCTGGATCGGCGCGACCAGCGGGTCCTTGTGTTCCAGCACCGGCTTCATCTTGTCGGCCGTGCCTTTGGGAATGGTGACGAACATGTCGTCGGTAAAGCCGACTTTGACGGCGTTGTGGTTGCCTTTCCAGACGCGCGGCGTGTCGATTGCCTGGCCTTTGCTGTAGAGCTTGACGGTGTCGAAATTCTGGAAGCCCCAGTTCAACAGTTTTTGGCCTTCTTGGGTGCGCATCTGGTCGGAGGTAGTGCCGATCACCACGGCGATCAGACGGCGTTCACCGCTGGTGCCGTTGGGGCGCTTGGCAGAGGCGATCAAGCTGTAGCCGGCCGATTCGGTGTGCCCGGTTTTCATGCCGTCCACGGTGGGGTCGAGCCACAGCAGGCGGTTGCGGTTTTGCTGGGTGATTTTGTTATAGGTGAAGCTTTTGACCGAATCGATCTTGTAGAACTCGGGGTAATCCTTGATTTCGCGCGTCGCCAACAGTGCCAGGTCTTGCGCGGTCGTGTAGGTGTCGGCGCTGGGCAGGCCGTGCGGGTTGCTGAAGTGGGTGGCCTTCATGCCCATGCGCGCGGCTTCTTTGTTCATCAGGGTGACGAAGGCGTCTTCGGTGCCGGCCACCGCTTCGGCCAAGGCGACGGCGGCGTCGTTGCCGGACTGCACCATCAGGCCGTACAGCAGGTCGTTGATCTTCACCGGGGTGGCGGGGTCGATGAACATTTTCGAGCTGCTCGGATCGACCTTCCAAGCGCGCACCGAGACGTTGACCGTCTGGTTCAGATCGAGCCGCTTGTCCTTGATCGCCGCGAAGGTCAGGTAAGCGGTCATGATTTTGGTCAGCGAAGCGGGTTCGACGCGCATGGTGGCATCTTGCGAAGCCAGTACTTGATTGCTATTGACGTCGAGCAGCAGCCAAGATTTGGCGGCGATGGTCGGCGGCGGCAGACTTTGGGAGTAGGCGGACAGGGAAAGCAGGCTGGCGGCCAGCGCCGCGAGGATTTTTTTCATGGGATGAGCGAAAAGAAGGGAAAGGCGAACATGGTCGAAAGTTCAAGATTATAGCGCCGCCGGCGGTAGCGCCCGTCAGCGCCAGCGTTCGACCACGATATTCTTGATATGTTGCAGTTTCCGATTAAAAAAATGATCGCCGCCGGGGATGACGGTAATCGGCAAGTCTTGCGGCCGCGCCCAGTCGAGCACGTTTTGCAGCGGAATTGTCTCGTCCTGCTCGCCGTGGATCAGGATGGTATCGGCCGGCACAGTCGGCATCGGCCATTTGCCGGCGGCGGTGCCGGCCAGCACCAGACGTTCGGCCGGCATGCCTTGCGCGTCGAGACGCTGCTGCAATTGCGCCTGCACGTAGGTGCCGAAAGAAAAACCGGCCAGTGCGATCGGCAGGCCGGGATAGCGTTGGCGCAGATGGGCATGCAGCAAGGCCATGTCGTCGGTTTCGCCGCGCCCTTCGTCGTGCGCGCCGGCAGATGCGCCGACACCGCGGAAATTCATGCGCGCGGCGACATAGCCGATGCCGTTGAAGGCGCGCGCCAGCGTGGTGACGACTTTGTTATCCATGCTGCCGCCGAACAGCGGATGCGGATGCGCTACCAGCACCACGCCGCGCGGCGTCGGGAAATGATCGGGATCGGGTGCATCGAGCATGCATGCCAACGCACCGGCCGCGCCCTGCAGCGTGAAGGGCTGGCTACGCGGGTTCATATTTTCAGACGTTCGACCGGCTTGCCGC
Source organism: Pseudomonadota bacterium (assembly GCA_018241865.1). Lineage (GTDB taxonomy): Bacteria > Pseudomonadota > Gammaproteobacteria > Burkholderiales > Burkholderiaceae_D > Paucimonas. The sequence goes on from JAFECY010000231.1 coordinate 2,027, forward strand.
CGACCAAGTGGCTGTCGATGATGTCATCGATGTCGGCATTGTCAACATAGGTGTACCAAACACCTTCTGGATACACCACCAACACCGGCCCTTCTTCGCAACGGTCGAGGCAGCCGGATTGGTTGATGCGCACTTTGCCGGCACCGCTCAAATCGAGTTGCTTGATGCGTGCCTTGGCGTGTTCTTGTGCGTTTTTCGCGCCTTTGTCGAAGCAGCAGGGGCGGCCGCCCTCGCGCTGGTTGACGCAAAAAAAGACGTGATGTTGGTAATACGATGGGTTGCTCATGACAAGGAAATGTAGGGGCGTGGAATGCGTTCCATCATACACCGGCACGTTTTTTCCGGTGGGTGTGGTGCAGCAGGAACCAGATGGCGAGGTAAGGCCAGAAGAGCGAAAGAAAGTGCGCCGCGCCGTTGAAGTTGAGGAACTTGCCTTGGATCCAAGTCTGCATGGTGGCGACGAAGTAGGGATTGGGCGGGATGATGTTGACGATCAACAGCGCAATGGCCAGCATGGCCGCCGCGATGCGACGTTGCGCCACCGGCGGCGCGAAGGTCAGTCCGAATAACATGGCGCTGCCGAACAGCAGGCCGCCTTCCGCGCCGGGCGTGATCCAGGCGAAGGCGTTGGATGGCGCGAACAAGAGTGCGCTGGCCAACGATTTGAACGCCAGCGTCAGCAGCAGCAAGCCGAAAAATAATCGTACGCGTGGCGCACTTGGGCGCAGCAACACCAGCAACAACAGCATCGCGCCGGTCAAACCGCAGGCGGCGATGATGGTTTCAGCCAGCCAGAATTGTTCGATCGAGAGATCCAGTCCGTGTCGCAGTAAGGCGCCGAGATCGACTGGCGACTCCAGCCAGTCAGACAGAAAATCCGACAGCGCCGGCATCAATTGCCCGTGACCGAACAGATAGCCTTGTGGATAAATTTGCGCCAGCGGCCACAGCCCGGCCACGATCAGGCCGCGTCCGGCGTCGTGCAAAAACCAGTGCCGCCGCAGAATCAGGAACATGCTTTGTTCGAGCAGGGCGTGGCTCAGTCGCCAGCCGATCAGCGCGCCGATC
>JAFECY010000232.1 GCA_018241865.1 Pseudomonadota bacterium
GCCTCGCAGGCTAGTTCCAGCCGTTCGAGATCGGCGATAGCCTGTTGCAGTTGCTGACCGGTGACATCGCCGAGCTGGGCGACGAGCATGGCAAGACTGATCTTGCCATCGAGCAGGCGCAAAACCCGCGCTTGCAAAGGCGGAAGCTGATCGGCGCCCGTCTTCAGTTCGACCAAGCCCTTGCCGGTGACGCCGTATATGGTGGACATATCCATGATTCTCGCTCCGCGCGTGCGTGTGTATGTGTGTGTCAGCGCACTATAGTGCATTTACCCGGTCGAAACAATTGCCGCCAGTCAGCAGGCCTGCGACAATCGAGCAGGCTCTTGTTTCCGATGTTTTTCCTTCCTGCCATGCCCAAAAATCGATTGGCGCGCGTCGCCCTCATCCTACTGTTGATCTTTGCCGTACTGGCGGCAGCGGCCGCCATCGGCCTGCATTTCGCTACCCGTGCGTTGAAAGCACAAGTGGAAACCGCACTCGGGCCGGACAGCGAAATCGGCGACATTCAAGTCGGCTGGTCGGCCATCGAGGTTCACAAAGTGACGCTACGTGGGCCGCGTGGTTGGCCGGCCGAACATGCCTTGCGCGCGCAGCGCATCACCATCGCGCCAGACCTGCGTAGCTTGCTGAGCGACCGTTCGACGGTGCGAGTGAATAGCATCACGATCGAGGGTGCGTACCTGTCGATCCTGCGCACACGCGAAGGCAAGCTGCGCCTACTGCCGAGTCTGCTAGAGAAAAAAGAGTCGAAAGATGCAAAGCAAACCACCGCGCCCGCTATCGCCATCGCCATCGGCAACATTGCGCTGCACGACGGCGTGGTGGAATTCTTCGACGCTAGCGTGCGGCATCCGGCGCACAAGATGCGGCTGGAAAAACTAACAGCCAGCGTCAAGAAATTGCACCTGCCCGATCTGGCCGGGCGCACCGAACTCGATGTAACAGGCACCATCAAAGGCGTGCGCCGCGACGGTACGCTGGCGATCAAAGGTTGGTTGGAATTGGCCGATAAAAATTCGCAATTGAGCAGCCACCTATCGGGAGTGGATCTCGTGGCGCTGCAGCCTTATCTCATCAAAGCCGCCGAAACCGGCGTCAAACGCGGCGCGCTGGATTTGCACATGACCTCGACAGTCAAGCGCAACGTGCTGCATGCGCCGGGTACGGTGACGCTGTCCGATCTCGAACTGAGCGAGCATGGCAGCACCTTCATGGGCTTGCCGCGGCAACTGGTGGTGTCGTCGCTGAAAGATCGCAGCGGCAAGATCACGATCAAATTTTCGCTCGACGGCAATCTCGCCGATCCGCGCTTTTCGCTCAACGACAGCTTCGCCAAATCGATCGGCACAGCGACGGCGGGCTTGCTCGGCATCAGCATCGAAGGTTTGACCAAGGGCGTCGGCAATGCGGCAACCGGAGTCGGTTCGTTGATGCAAAAAATATTCGGAAAATAAACGCGCCTTTTCATCATGCTCACCATCACTCTCAAGCCCGGCAAAGAAAAAAGTTTGCTGCGGCGTCATCCTTGGATTTTTTCCACCGCCATCGCGCACATCGACGGTAAACCAGAAGAAAAACACAAACCCGGCGCGACCGCCGTGGTGCAGGCGGCAGATGGTCGCTTCTTGGCACGCGCCGCGCATAGTCCTGCTTCGCACATTCGCGCCAGGGTCTGGACCTTCCGCGAAAGCGAAGCGGTCGATCATGCCTTGATAAAGCGTCGTATTCAACAAGCGTTGGCTTGGCGCGTGCACAGCATCGCCGATACCGATGCGGTGCGCTTGATCTTCGGCGAAGCCGATGGCTTTCCGGGTTTAGTGGTGGATAGCTACGGCGGCAAAAACGGTTGGCTGGTGTGCCAGTTCCAGTCGGCCGGCGTCGAAGCGTGGAAGGTGCCGATCGTGCAGGCGCTGATCGCCGAAACGGGTTGCGCCAATGTGTATGAACGTTCCGATGCCTCGGTGCGTGAACGCGAAGGGCTGCCGTTGGTGACCGGCGTACTGGCCGGCGCGGAACCGCCGGATGAGATTCTCATTACGGAAAACGGCGTGCGCTACGCGGTCGATGTGCGGCGCGGCCACAAGACCGGCTTTTACATCGACCAGCGCGACAACCGCCGGCTGGTAATGGAACATGCTGCCGGCCGCACCGTATTGAATTGCTTCTGCTACACCGGCGGCTTTTCGTTGGCGGCGTTGAAAGGTGGCGCGACACATGTGATTTCGATCGACTCCTCCGGCGAGGCGCTGCAAACCGGCCAGCGCAACATGGCGCTGAACGGCTTCAACGACGCGCAGGCCGAATGGCGTGACGCCGATGTGTTCAAAGCATTGCGCTCCTTACGCGAACAAGGCCAGCACTTCGACTTGATCGTGCTCGACCCACCGAAATTCGCCGCCACGCCGCAACAAGTCGAACGTGCCGCGCGCGCCTACAAGGACATCAATCTGCTTGGTCTGCAATTGTTGCGCCCCGGCGGCTTGCTGTTCACCTATTCCTGTTCGGGTGCGATTTCCGCCGAACTATTCCAGAAAATCATCGCCGGTGCCGCCACCGATGCCGGCGTCGATACCCGCATCCTGCGCCGACTGTCGGCCGGCAGCGATCATCCGATGACAACCCATTTCCCGGAAGGGGAATATCTGAAAGGGCTGCTGTTGCAGCGCTAAGACATCCTTTACCGCGCCGTGCAATCCAGCGCTTCCTCCAGCGGAAACTGCTGACGCAAAGGCGTGATAATCGCTTCGGCTTTGTTTTTGTCCTCGTCGCTGGCGAAGATGTGGAAGGATGTCAACGCTTCGCCTTCGGCATCGAGAAAGGGAATCAAGGAATCGCGGATCGACGGTATCAGCACATAGCCGCCAATGTCGCCGTCAGCATTCTTCAACACTTTGACGGTGTAGAAAGGGCGTTCCCTGCAATACTCGGTTTGAATCTTGGCAGCAACGCTGCGCGCCGTCTTGAACACCGGCACATCGCTTGCGCCCGCAGTCAGGCAGGCGACCATCATGCCGATGCCGGTGCAAGCAACCATTCTTTGTGTTCGTCTCATATCCGCTCCGCGCGCGTCGAGGACATAGTAGCGTTTGTGCGCATCTAGTATCTGCTAGATGGCAAACATTTCCACCCCTCAAATTA
>JAFECY010000233.1 GCA_018241865.1 Pseudomonadota bacterium
CGAGACATCGATGCCGGTTTGATCCAAGCGCAATTCCCAGCGGGTGCCATCAGCGCTGATAGCATGGCCGATGCGATAGCTTTGACCACTGCCGCTACGATAGGAAAACCACATCCGGTAGCCTTCAGCGGCATTGCCGATGACGGTCGGGCGCGAGAACGCCTGGGCAATGTCTAAGGCGTGGGGAATTGCCAAGCCTCGTTTGTCCCAATGATGACCATCGATTGATGTCGCCTGGTTAATCACATGCAGCATCTCGCCGTTGCCGGCATCCCAAGTTATGGTGGAGCCATACCACATGCGGTAGCCATCGTCTTCGCGGCTCACCCAAGGATAGGACAGGCTGATCGGATCAAGAGTGTCAGCCGCCATGAAAGGTTCATCGCCATCCAGGCTCAACGAAAAATCCGATCCCAACAGCAATCGGCCGATATCGCCGCGCCAGTGACCACCGGCCGGATATTGCCAGCCCATGAACAGAATGTAGCGTTGCCCACTGATTTCATAGCAATTGCCGATGCTGACGCCGTGGGAATAGAAGCTGCCATCAGGGCCATGCTCGAATACCGGGCTGTCATACACGTACAACAGTTCATGCTTGATGATATCGACATCCACATACCCTACCGAAGAACGATTCTGCGCATCGCGGCCACTGTAAAAGACGCGATATATATCGCCTTCCAGCAAAATCGCCAAAGGATTGGCGGCATGGCTGAGTAGCTTGGGATGCAAGGGTTGCGGCTCGTATAACCGCCCCAGTTTTTTCCATTGCATGGGCATCCTATATCTTGCGTAAACGACTGCTGGGGACGCGTGAGCGTTCGGTGGAGGCACCAATATAGACGCCCTCATCTTCCGCATCGGTCAGTAGCAACGCACCGGCACCAACGACGCATTTGACGCCAAGTTTGATATGGTCGCGCAAGGTCGCATTGACTCCGATAAAGCAGGCCTCGCCGATTTCCACGCCGCCAGACACCACAACATGTGAGGCGATGAAGCAATGGTCATGGATGACGGAGTGGTGACCGATATGATTGCCGCTCCATAGCGTGACATTGTTGCCGATGCGGACGAAAGGCTGGATCGTGTTGTCTTCTAGGATGAAGCAGTTCTCGCCTATCTTGCCCTGGTTCAGTACGGTGGCGTGGGAACTGATGTAGCTGGCAAGACGATATCCAAGCGCGCGCGCTGCCAGATATTTCTGCGTGCGCAATTGATTCAAATTGGCATAGCTCATGGCGATAAAAAAATCGTGACGTTCTGGCGGATAGAGGCTGGCCACATCTTCAAACGGCACCACTGGCAGCCCACAGAATTTTGTTTCCTTCAGAAAGGCGGCATCTACTGTGAAAGCGGCCACCTCGTAATCGGAGTCGGTACTGAAATAATAATGCGCCAATTGGGCAATATCGCCCGCACCGAAAATCACCAAGGATTTTTTCATGGATGTTTTCTCACAATGATCGTGAATTCATACAATCCGTAATCGTGCAGCAGGGCGACATGACGCGAATAGCGGCGTTTGCACAAGTCAAACAGAGCGCACGGATCCGCGTAATACAGATCATCGCGCATCCGATCGGCATCCGAGTAGGAAGTCAAGCAATTGAACGAAAATCCCAAGCGGCTGCTTTGGTCAAGCACATCCAGCGTTGCCTCCAGATACGACCGCCATTCTGCATCGCTGCGTCCCATGCGGACATTGAAGATGCCGCTTGCGACGCTGAAATCGGCGACCTTGGAGGGCTGCGCAACGACTTCAAAATGCACATCGGGGCTGCCGGCGTAACGTTGGCTCGCCGAGCGGATCATATCGGCTGAAACATCGCATCCGGTATAGGCGAAACTCGGATAACGTGTCCGAAGAAAATCAAGCAAGGCGCCATACCCGCAACCAAGATCATTCAAGGTAAAAGGTTTGACATCGGCAATCAGCTTGCAGAGTTGCTCAAAACGCAGAATCTGCCCTTCCTCGCCATTCCAATCGACGCCGCGCGCTGTTTCGCCATGCTCTGCCAGCTTGCCCGAATAGTATTCGGCGACTTCCGACAATAAACCATCAACATGATTTTTCATAAGCAAGGTCTCAAGATGAAATCAGATCGTCGAATCGCACTGTCTTCAGGCCATCGGCAACGAGCCGATTGGCTACAAAACCCTGTGCGCCGGGAGCGGTGGCAATGACCATGACCGCATCTTGCAATGTGTCGCGTACATCGGCATAGGCGCGTACCGGCTTATCGAGTGACCACGCATCGCCCGGATTGTCCATTACCAGCATATCTACCCTCTCCCATAAAGTTGGGGCATAGGCACGCAGTAATGCCGCCATCTGGCCAGCGCCAAACAATGCCACGCGGTCAACAGCGCCGATACGCGCGTGCAAAATTTTTTCGAGGTTCCGCCATGCCAGTAGATAATCAGTTCGTTGCTGCGCCAGCTTGATCGGATCGACATTCGACAGTTGCGCGACAGTTCTGGTGCTTTGTACGAAAGAAATGAATTGAAAATCGCCTAAGCCCTCCACCCGATTTTCTTGAATCTGCATCGTCATGCCGACAGCGCGGGCCAAGCGTTCCAGTGCCGCTGGCGTAAAGGTATGCAAATGGTCGTGAAATAGCAATTCGAGATTCGGCGGCTCGCTGGTCGGGCAAAAAAATACCATTTGCCCACCCGGTGCCAGCAATGCTGCGGCGCGGGCAAAAAATTCGCCCGGGTCAGCCACATGTTCGATCACGTTAACCGAGAAAATCAAATCGAATTCTTCCTTCTCCTCGCCAAAGGCCTCGAAAAATCCGCGTTTGTAGCGGATACGCGCGCCATTGCCGGCGCTCTCCGGTACTGCCGGATCAAGGCCGGTCAAAGAGGCATCTAGCCAGCGGCCGTGCAATTCGCGCAGCAACGCGCCGGAGCCGCAGCCGATTTCCAAAATACGGCGATGCGGCGTCACCAGTCGAGTCAGTGCATCGGCATAGGCGCGAGCGCGTGCAGCATCGGCCAATGGCGAGGCTGACGCCAGCGCATAATCATCGCCATACACATCGCGAATCGAGGCAACCGTCAATGGCCGGGCATGCGCGGCGATCCCGCATTGCAAGCAAGTTGTTTTCTCCAGCGGGATGTCGAGGCAACGGCCGTCGCTGAGCATGACGCGATGTTGATGCGGCAATGGCAAGCTTAGCAGTTCCCCATTACACAAACCGCAAGAGTGTTTATTCATTATGGACAAATTATTTTTTGCGGGAAGCCAGATATTCCTCGATCGAACGCGCCAGCGGATAACGGAAGCCTAGCAATTCGTGAGTGGCAGAATCGGCATAGCGTTCGCCAACAGCGGCAGGGATGTCGATCTGCTGGCGCAGCAGCGGTATCGTGTACACGTGATTGACCGCACGTCGCTTGTTCGGGGAACGATTGAAACCGCCGCGATGGTAAGTCATGCAATCAACGATGACGAAAGAACCGGCCGGCGCACTGATTTGCGCGGCGTGCTTTTCAATGTAGGCATCCGAGGGATAGGCCTCTTGTTTGTGACTGCCGGGCAAAACGAAGGTGGCACCGTTCTCGATCGTGAAATCATCAACACAGTACAGAGCATTGATGGCCAAGGGCCGTGAACTGACAAAATGCTGATAAGGCAAATCCCGATGCCAGGCACCTTGGTTGTAGCGTTCGCCGGCAGGATTGACGATCCCATTTTGCTGGTTAAGGATGAATTTCCCGCCAATCAGACGGCCGACAATCTCCATCACAGTGCGATTGGCCGCAAGGTCGAGGAAACGTGCGTCATACGCCAATGGCAAACGGATAGTGTGGTGCTCGTCAAGATTTTTCAACCAGTCATGGCCGTGTCGCGCCGTGTAGTCGGCATGTAATTGATCGAAGGCTTGGGCGATTGCCGCAATCTCATCCTGCGGCAGCCCGGAAGGTGCAATGGCATATCCTTGGCAAACAAGCTCCTCGATTGCGCGGTCGGCGATGCTTTCTGCGTGAGTTTGGTTCAGGATGCCGTAAGCGGGTTGAAC
>JAFECY010000234.1 GCA_018241865.1 Pseudomonadota bacterium
GGGTGACGACGCAAAACCAGTTTTATAACCAAGTAAAAAATCAGAACACCTCGTCGGTGGATGATACGGTCACGACCACGGTGCATACGGTGGTGACGACCAACGGCGTGGTGACGTCGGATACCAATTCCGCGCCCAGTAATACCGTCAACAATGTCAGCAGCAACACGACGACATCGAGCGATACCGGCGCGCCCACTGGCGGCACGACTTGGACGAATGGTACGGTATCCACATATTGCACAAAATCCCCTGGCATGCCGTCTGAACCATCGCCTGGGAACAACACCATCACGGCAGCGTCCGCCGGTGCGCCGTCAACGGCGACCGGATCGGCCACCGTAACCTTTATTTCATCGAGTGGCCCCACGGTTGGCGCAACGACGACCAACACAGCAACTTCGAGTGGTACGTCTAACACCTTGGCGGACGTAGCCATGTATTACTACCGGACCGATATCCGTAATTCCGGTTTTGGCAATTGCACCGGTGCGCTTGGCACGGATGTCTGTCAGGACAATGTGCCCAAGACCAACTCGGACACGGCGTCTTGGCAGCACATGACGACCTTCACGATGGGTTTGGGAGCATTTGGTCGGATGGATTATTCTCCGACCTATGCCACCGATAGCACGGGTGATTATGTGGCGGTGAAAAACGGTACCTTGGCCGATCCGGCAAACGGTATCTGCTCTTGGGGAACCAACGGCCAAGCATGTAATTGGCCAACACCGAACGTGTCTGGCACACCGGAAAATATCGATGATTTGTGGCATGCCGCTGTCAATGGTCGCGGGGCTTATTACAGCGCCACCAACCCGACCACGTTGGCTGCTGGTTTGCAGAACGCACTCTCTGGCATCGCTGCGCGTACCGGTGCAGCCGCCGCCGCGACCACCAGTAATCCGAACGTATCGACGGGCGACAATTTCTTGTTCAGTTCCACGTTCAATACGGCGATTTGGGATGGCAATATCATCCGGCAGCAAATCGATTTGACCACCGGCAATCTGTCCGCAACGCCAGACTGGTCTGCTCAGGCTAAATTCGATGCCGGTCAGACGCGTACGCTGTATACCTACAGCGCATCGGATACCGGCAATATCAAAGTATTTAACTGGGGCAACCTGACGGCAGCCGAGAAAAATTACTTCGCACTCGGCAATCTGGGTGGCTTGACGCAATTCTGCAGCTCCGGTCCCAATTGCTTGAGTGCGACCGATCAAGCGACGGCTGCCGGTGCCAATTTGGTGTCCTTCGTGATGGGCGATCGCACCAATGAGGGCGCGCTGACGGATATCACGAAGTTTTACCGTCTGCGCAGCACCGCGGCGAACCCTCATCCGAATACGGTTCTGGGCGACATCGTGAATGCCGAGGCGGCTTATGTCAAAGGCTCGCAGAGTAGTTACGCCGATACCGGATATGACACCTTCAAAACGACCAATTCGACACGTGCCGGTCGGGTGTATGTGGCAGCCAACGATGGTATGTTGCACGCCTTCGACTCGGAGACGGGTACGGAATCTTGGGCGTATCTGCCGTCGTTCGTACTGCCCAATCTGCCTAAGTTGGCTGACAAGGACTACGCGAATCGACATCAATATTTTGTCGATGGCACGCCGAGTTCCGGCGACGTCTATTACGACGGCGCATGGCATACCATCTTGGTCGGTGGCCTCAATGGTGGCGGACGTGGATACTATGCACTCGATGTGACCGATCCGACGGTTGCCCCGACCGTGCTGTGGGAATTTTCCGATGCCAATCTGGGCTATACCTATGGCAACCCGATCTTCACAAAATTGTCGGACGGTACGTGGGTGGTGGTGGTTGCATCTGGTTACAACAACGTAACGCCGGGTGACGGTAAAGGATATTTGTATGTGTTGAATGCAAAGACTGGTGCCGTGATCCGTACCATCTCCACCGGCGTGGGTAATACCACTACGCCGAGCGGGCTAGCGAAAATTGTTGGATATGCCAGCCATCCGAATATCGATAACTCCGTCTTGCGTGTTTATGGCGGCGATTTGCTGGGCAACCTCTGGCGCTTTGATATCAATGCTGGTACGACGCAATTGATCGTGACTTTGAAAGATAGCAGCGCCAATGTTCAGCCGATCACCACCACGCCTGCCCTCGGTGACTTCAACGGCCTGAATATGGTGTATGTGGCGACCGGTAAATATATTGGCGTGTCTGACCTGTCCGATACCAGCCAACAAACCATTTACGGCATCAAAGACACCTTGGGTACTGCTGGTGGAGCGCTGTATGCCAGCTCGCGCGTCGGGCTGACGCAGCAAACCGTCACCACGACCACGTGCCCGGCAGGTGCGCCGACATCCGTGTGCTCTTCGGGCGAAACTGTGCGTACGACGAGCTCTAATACCGTGAACCTCGTTAGCGGCCAAGGCTGGTATGTTGATTTGCCAGACTCCGGGGAAAGGGTGAATACGGATATGACCTTAACTCTGGGAACCTTGTTCTTGACCTCGAACGTGCCGAATGCCTCGGCTTGCAACTCGGGTGGTTACAGCTTCGGCTGGCAGCTCGATTATCGTACCGGCTCCGCTGTGCAGAATACGAACTACGTCAGTGCAGTGAAAATCGACAATACACTGGCAACGCGACCGATCCCAGTTGGTTTGCCTAACGGTGCCGTGATTGTGTACACACGGAAATCGGATGGCACAACGGACACAGCGACTGGCCACTTCTCTCTTTCCAATACGATACGTCGTGTCAACTGGAGAGAACTGACCGACCAATAATGGCGAGCAGTAGTCGCAGAAGCGAAAATACAACCCCTCTCCCCAAGAGAGGGGTTTTTCTTTGGGATGGTCAACGCGTGTTACCGAGAGTCATTCATCGTTGAATAAATCTGTCTATTCTTGGCTGGCATTGGCGGTGGCGATGCACGTATCGTTGCTGCTATCGATCGGGGTGAGCGGCAGCAAAGCATTGCCGACAGAAAGCAAGCGTGTCATGCAGGTTGTGCTGGGCGGGAATGGCGCATCGTCTAAGCTCCCGAACACACTGCCAGGCAAGCGCGTGTTGTCAGATGCAAAGTCAAACACGCTGCCGCCACCCAAGGCGGTGTCAGAGATTCCCGTCATCGATCACAATCAATCTGCATCTGTATCGGATGATGAGATGGCAATAGGCACGCCGATCAGCGATCTGCCATTTTTGACCGTTCCGGTTTTGCCGGAACCGTATTATTTTCACGCCAAAGAACTGACCGAAAGGCCGCAAACGATACAGGATGCGCCGCCGCAAATGACGTTTGTGGGGGTGGGCGATCCACCGGAATCGGTGATCTTGCGGCTGCTGATAAATGAATCGGGCGATGTGGACAAGGTGTTGATCGAAAATGACCAAATCACCGGGGAAATGGCCTACCTCATCGAAAGCACCATGAAAAAAATGAAATTCACTCCGGGCAAGATCGAGGATGTGCCGGTCAAAAGCCAGGTGAGAATCGAGTTGCAGCTTGATCCGCCGATCAAGCAAAGCACGCAGCCGATGAGGCTGCCGTAATGTGCGTATGCATAATCAGTCGGCGGCCATGATGTCCGCGCAGCGCGTTCCACTACCATCACCCGCATGAATCCAATTGCAACGCCGGGCTATGCCAGTCTGACCCCCGACACCGTCCTCGACGCCCTCGATAGCATCGGCCTACGCAGCGACGGCCGCTTGCTGGCGCTGAACAGTTACGAAAACCGCGTGTATCAGATCGGCATGGAAGACGTCCCGCCGTTGGTGGCGAAGTTTTACCGACCCGGCCGCTGGAGCGATGCGGCGATTTTGGAGGAGCATGCGTTTGTCGGTGAGCTTGCCGAAGATGAGATTCCTGTCGTGCCGGCACGCTCCATCGACGGCCGCAGTTTGCATGTCTATGCGGGTTTTCGTTTCGCCGTCTTTCCTCGCCACGGCGGTCGTGCGCCGGAGCTGGATGCGCCGGGCACGTTGGAATGGCTGGGGCGGTTTCTCGGCCGCATTCATGCAGTCGGCGCGCGCCAGCCGTTTACTGAACGGCCGCGCCTCGATATCGCCAGCTTCGGTGAAGCGCCGCGCGATTATTTATTGGCGCACGATTGCATCCCGCCCGATTTGCTGGCCGCTTGGCAAAGCGTGACGGCGCAGGCATTGGACGGTGTGCGCGCTTGTTTCGCCCGTGCCGGTGAGGTGGCGCAGTTGCGCTTGCATGGCGATTGCCATTGCGGGAATGTGCTGTGGACGGACGCCGGCCCGCATTTCGTCGATTTCGACGATGCCCGCACGGGGCCGGCGGTGCAGGATGTGTGGATGCTGCTGTCGGGCGAGCGCGCCGAACGGGCAGGGCAGTTGGCTGATCTGCTGGCCGGCTATGAGGATTTTTGCGCATTCCATCCGCGTGAGCTGCATTTGATTGAAGGCTTGCGTACTTTGCGCTTGCTGCATTATTCGGCTTGGCTGGCATCGCGCTGGGATGATCCGGCATTTCCGGTTGCCTTTCCTTGGTTTAATACGCAGCGTTATTGGCAAGACCGGATTTTGGAGTTGCGCGAACAGATCGCGCTGATGGAAGAGCCGCCGTTGCCGGTGTGAGATCAGGTCTGGGCGCTGCGCGAAAAAAACAAAAACTGATTTAACCACGGCGGGCACGGCGAAAACAACTTCTGTTTCAGTCCCCTCCCCTTCAAGGGGAGGGTTAGGGAGGGGATGGGGTTTCGGTGCGACATTTCCCCCACCCTCTCCCCAACCCTCTCCCTGAGGGAGAGGGGAGAACGGAGCAAAAAATGCCATTGCTAGAAATTAAGAACCCATCCCCCTCCCAACCTCCCCCTTGAAGGGGGAGGAGCTCAGTTGGTTTGAGCTTTTCGCCGTGTTCGCCGTGCCCGCCGTGGTTCAAAAAAATTGTCCACCCGCTCAAATTTTCCGCCCCTGCGTCGCCAGCTTGTCGAGCACGCCGATGATGGCGTCCGGCGTTGCTGCACTGTTGGCCAGCAGCACGGCGCGTTCCAGTGCGTCGTCGCGGCTGTGTTTGCCGAAAAAATCCAGCAGATAGTCGCCGCTGTCCACGCCGGCCAAGCCGCGTGCATCGTCTTTCGTCAGCCGCCGCACGTACCAGACCGCATAGCCGTTCGACTCTTCGCAGCAATACACTTCGACGTAACGTGCCGGACCGAGTGGGTTTAAGTCGGGGTCGGTTTGCCAGACGATCTTGCGCCAGAGGTGGTTCTTTTTGGTTTCGGCGATGTAGTCCATGACAAGTCTCCGGTCAAATTGCGTTGCGGTCGATCTTTTTCGTCAGGATGATGGATGTCGTGGTTTGCTTCACGCCCGGCAGCGCGCCGATCTGGTCGAGGATGTGATCCAGCACGACGGTCGAGGGGCAGCGCAGGGTCAGCATGTAATCCATCGCGCCGCTGACAGCACACAAGGTTTCGGCTTCCGGCATGCCTTGCAGTAGCGCGTTCAGCGCCGTCGCCTGTTGCGGATCGATGGCGATGCCGACATAGGCGCGCACCGGCGCATTGGCTTGATCGCGTGTCAGCCGCACGCCGTAGCCGGCGATCACGCCGCGTTTTTCCAGATTGGCGATGCGCGCAATCGCGGTGGTGCGGGCGATGCCCACTTGTTTGGCGATAGTCGCCACCGGCAGCCGCGCGTTATCCATCAAGATGGTCAGCAAGGCTTTGTCGGTTTCATCCAGCTCGGTTCTCATGTGATGCAAATTGTAGTAATGATATAGACGATTTGTAGTGAAAGCATAGCTGAAGGCAACACTTTCGGCTCTATGAATTGACAGCACCCGCGTCTAAACTTTTCATTAAGGCATGCTTTGTGCAGCTTTTTCCCCACAGGGGCGGAGGGCAACATGAAAACGCGTGTGATCCTGCTGGGCGCGGGCAAAATCGGCGATGCCATCATCCATCTGTTGGCACATGCTGGCGACTACGTCCTGACCGTGGCTGACCGCGATGCGGTGCGCTTGCGTGCCATCGAGCAGGCTGAATTTCCCGATGTGCGCACCGTCGTCAGCGAACTGGCCGATGCCGATTCCGTTGCTGATTTGATCGACGGCCACGCCATCGCGCTGTCAGCCTGCCCCTACGACAAGACGCCAGTGATCGCGCGCGCCGCCAAGCGCGCCGGCGCGCATTACCTCGACTTGACCGAAGACGTCGCCAGCACGCGGCTGGTGCAGCAATTGGCGGAGAACGCCGACACCGCTTTCATTCCGCAATGCGGCCTTGCGCCCGGCTTCATCTCCATCGTTGCCAACGATGTCGCCAGTCGTTTCGACAACTTGCGCGATGTCCACATGCGGGTTGGCGCCTTGCCGCTGTATCCCAACAACGCGTTGAAATACAACCTGACATGGAGCACCGACGGCTTGATTAACGAGTATTGCAATCCCTGCGAAGCGATCGTCGATGGCGCGCTGCGCGAAACCTCGGCGCTGGAAGAGATCGAACATTTTTCGCTCGACGGCATCGACTACGAAGCCTTCAATACTTCCGGCGGCCTCGGCACGCTGTGCCAGAGCTTGCAAGGCAAAGTGCAGAACCTGAACTACAAGACCGTGCGTTATCCGGGGCATCGCGACATCGTCAAAACGCTGGTGCGCGATCTGCAACTCGGTTTGCCGGAACGGCGGCATATCTTGAAGGAAGTGCTGGAATCCTCGATCCCGATCACGCGGCAAGACGTGGTGCTGGTGTTCGTCAGCGTGTGCGGCATGCGTGACGGCCGCTTGGAGCAGGAAAGCTACGCGCGGAAAATTTACAGCCAAACCGTCAACGGCCGGCTGCTGTCGGCGATCCAGCTCACCACCGCCTCCTCGGTGTGCGCGATGGTCGATTTGCTGATCGCCGGCAAGCTGCCGCAGCGCGGCTTCGTGCGGCAAGAGCAGACGCGGCTGGCCGATTTCATGGCGAACCGCTTCGGCAGCCACTACGCTGAAGGAGCATGAATATGAACATGAGCATGGCAACCGGCACATATTGGGATGAGGCGCTGGGCATCGATCTCGCGGCTTGGCGCGGCGGCGACATCGTCAGCCGCAGCCCGATCAACGGCGAGGTGCTGGGTAGTTTGCGCGCCGACGCGCCGCACGAGGTCGCGGCAAAAATCGGGCAGGCGCAGCAAGCCTTTCTTGCGTGGCGTCAGGTGCCAGCGCCGCGCCGTGGCGAGTTGCTGCGCTTGTTCGCTGAAGAATTGCGCCGCCACAAACCGATGCTCGGCCAATTGGTGACGCTGGAGAGTGGCAAAATTTTGCAGGAAGGCTTGGGCGAGGTGCAGGAAATGATCGACATCTGCGACTTTGCCGTTGGTTTGTCGCGCCAGCTTTACGGACTGACCATCGCGTCCGAGCGGCCAGGCCATCGCATGATGGAAACTTGGCATCCGCTCGGCGTGGTCGGCGTCATCTCGGCATTCAATTTCCCGGTGGCGGTGTGGTCGTGGAATGCCGCGCTGGCGCTGGTGTGCGGCAATAGCGTGGTGTGGAAGCCCTCCGAAAAAACGCCCTTGAGCGCCATCGCCGTGCAGGCCTTGCTGAGCAAAGCGATGGCGCGTTTCGGCGACGACGCGCCAGCCGGCCTGTCGCAACTGCTGATCGGTGATGCCGCTATCGGCAGCGCGCTGGTGGACGATGCGCGTGTGCCGCTCATCAGCGCCACCGGCAGCACGGTCATGGGGCGCAAGGTCGCCGCGCAGTGCGCGCAACGCTTGGCGCGCACGCTGCTCGAACTCGGCGGCAATAACGCCATGATCGTTGCGCCTAGCGCCGACCTCGACATGGCTGTGCGCGCCATCGTGTTTGCCGCAGTCGGCACGGCCGGGCAGCGCTGCACCTCGCTGCGGCGCTTGTTCGTGCATGAGGATGGTTACGATCAACTGCTGCCGCGCCTGAAAAAAATCTACGCCGGTTTGTCGGTCGGTCATCCGCTCGACAGACACACATTGGTCGGCCCGCTGATCGATGCCGCCGCATTCGACGCCATGCAGCATGCCATGCATGCAGCGTGGGAAGAGGGCGGCGTGGTGAGCGGTGGCGAGCGCGTCGATGTTGCCGATTGCGGCAATGGTTTTTACGTGCGGCCGGCGCTCGTCGAGATGCCGACGCAGACGGCAGTCATGCAGCAGGAAACCTTTGCACCGATTCTGTATATCGTGCGCTATCGTTCGCTGGAAGAAGCGATCGCTCTCAACAACGCCGTGCCGCAAGGGCTGTCATCCAGCATCTTCACCCGCGACCTGCGCGAAGCCGAACAGTTCCTGTCGGCGACTGGCAGCGACTGCGGCATCGCCAACGTCAACATCGGTCCCAGCGGCGCGGAAATCGGCGGCGCTTTCGGCGGCGAAAAAGAAACCGGCGGCGGCCGCGAATCGGGATCGGATGCGTGGAAGGCTTACATGCGGCGCGCGACCAACACGGTCAACTACAGCAATGCGCTGCCGCTGGCGCAGGGGATACGTTTTGAGGTGTGAGCGGGTTGCTTTATCCGGCGGCAGCAACCAGATTCGTAGGGTGGGCACATCGTGCCCACGTTGGTGTATTCGGAAATGAC
>JAFECY010000235.1 GCA_018241865.1 Pseudomonadota bacterium
ACCACCGAGCGGTAGCGTTCCTCGCTCTCGTGCAAACTGCGCTCGATCTGGTCTTTTTGAATCGCCACGCCGACCAAATGGGTGATGTTGCCGATAAAGCTTAAATCCTCCGTCGAAGGCAACTGCGGCTCAAAATAATACACATCGAGCGCCCCCAGCACCGCGCCTGATGCAGACCGAATCGGCGTTGACCAGCCGGCATGCAAGCCATTGGCGAGGGCAATATCGCGGTATGCCTGCCAGAGCGGATCATCGGCAATATCGCCCACCACCACTTGCTTGTTTTGATAGATGGCCGCGCCACAACTTGCCGCCGTTGGGCCTATGTTGAGGCTGCCGAGAAAACGGATGAATTCCTTTGAGAGAGAAGGTGCGGCACCAACGTGCAATCGCCGACCATCCGATCCGAGCAGCACGATGTCGCAGCACACCTGACCAACGATCCATTCGATGCCCAAACAAACTTCACGCAAGATGTCATCCAGCGGTTCGTTCAGGGCAATCATTTCGAGGATGATTTTTTCGTGATGCAGCGCATCTTTGGCGCGGTTGGCGTCTAGCGCCACCAGTCGATGACGTTCCTCGCTTTCGTGCAAGGCTTCCTCGGCCGCCTTGCGCGCCGTGATATCGCGCGCCAACACCTGAATCGCCGGCCGACCGTTATACAGAAAAGGGGCGGAGCAGACCTCGACATCGACACTACTGCCATCGCAACGCAAGTATTTTTGCTCCATCGAGGGCGCTTGCTGACCGCTTGCGATCATACGCTCGATACGCGCTACGGAGCGCATGACGAAATCTGGATGAACAAACTGCCGCAGCGACACCCCGAGCAAAGCTTGCGGCGTATCCGCATGCAGCAAGCGCGCGCCGGCGACGTTGATGAACACCAGCTTATCGTCCTGTAATACATACAGTGCATCCGGCGAGAGCTGCACGAGCATCTCGTAACGGTCGTCACCGATGATCCGATTGGGAATATCCACTGTACTAGAGGCGCGGGGAATGGTTGATTGAGTAGTTTACCCACCCTTTATTTAATTGTGTTAACTCCGCGGCCATCGTGAATAGAAATGCAACATTTGCCAGAGCGCACTGGGAAATGCAAAAACCTAGGTTGCAGCATGCCGACAAAGCAGCAGGCGTTCAGCAATTGCCCTTAATGGCTTCCTTAGCGGGGCAAAATTCGCCGACCACGCCGCGCTTCTGGCCGTCGTACGGCGAAGCCGACATCTGCGAGCAGGCGGACAACAGGGTGGCAAACGAGAGCACGGCAAGTACAAGTATTTTCATGGGAGCATTCCCTACAAGGAGGGACAATGTATATTGCGTCGCCTGTCGTCCTAACCTTATCCATGCAGCGGATACTGCATAAGGAAGTGTTGTATCGGACAGTCGATGCAAAAATATTACGTTTCAGAGAGCCCTATTTTGTCTCACGCCGACGCAGACTGCCAATGTTTTCAACGGATATTTTGTATCCGTTCTTTACAAGATTTGACAAGGCGACAAATACCGGCCGCTCAATTTTCATCCGCGCCCTGCCCTTGCGCTGCTCCTCGCGCATTGACCAGCTTGCGCATACGCAAGTTGAGCATCTCGACCACGACTGAGAAAGCCATCGCGCTGTAAATGTAGCCCTTGGGAACATGATGGCCGAAACCGTCGGCGATCAGCACCACCGCCACCACCACCAAGAAAGCCAAGGCCAGCATCTTCACGGTCGGATGCGCGGACACGAAGCGTCCGATCGGGCCGGCGAAAAACATCATCAGGGCAACCGAGCTCACCACCGCTGCGATCATCACACCGACCTGATCGACCATGCCGACCGCCGTGATGATAGAGTCGAGCGAGAACACCAGATCGACCACCATGATCTGAGCGATGACCGCCGCCATCGTCGCTTTGGCAGCAGCTCCGCCCTGCGCGCCGCCGCCTTCCATCGCATGATGAATTTCGCCCACACTCTTCCACAACAGAAACAGGCCGCCGCCTATCAGCACCAAGTCACGGCCAGAAAACGGCTGCGTAAAAACCGTCAACAGCGGTGCGGTCATACCAGCGATCCAAGCCAGCAGCAGCAATAATGCAATGCGCATGAACATGGCGAGGAACAGACCGAGCCGGCGCGCGAACTCTTGCTGATGAGTCGGCAGCCGATCGACTAGGATAGCGATGAAAATAATATTGTCGATGCCCAGCACCAGCTCCAGCGCGGTCAGGGTGGCAAATGCCATCCAAATTTGTGGGTCGGTAATGAATTCGAGCATGACGATCCTTGTCGTAATAGATTGACAAATCATACCCACGTTACATTGAAACAAAAAGCGAAGATAATGGAATCCTCGCTTCCACAAAACCAGAATGACGCAAAATGAAATCGACCGGATTGAATTTCAGGCACCTGTATTTTTTCTGGATCGTCGCCAAGGAAGGCAGCATCACCAAAGGCGCGGAACGCCTAGGCTTGGCGATCCAGACCGTCAGCACCCAAATCGGCTTGCTGGAACAAGCGATCGGCAAGTCGCTGCTGGCACCGCAAGGGCGACGGCTGGCGCTGACCGAGGCGGGACGGATCGCGCTCGGCTATGCCGACCGGATTTTCTTGCTCGGCGAACAAATGCAGGAAGCTTTGGCCGACACCGATCTCGGCCAAACCATGCGCCTGAGCGTGGGAATTTCCGATTCGCTGCCCAAACTGATTGCGTCGCGTCTGCTGCAGGCCGCGCTGCAATTGCCGCAACGGGTCAAGCTGGTCTGCCATGAAGACCGTTTTGAAACCTTGCTGGGCGATCTGTCGGTGCACAAGCTGGATGTCGTACTGACCGACCGACCGGTGCACTCCGGCACGACCCTGCGCGTATTCAGCCACTTGCTAGGCGAAAGCGAGATCACGCTGTTCGGCGTGCCGGAGCTGGCGACGCGCTATCGCAAGGGCTTTCCTGCCAGCCTGCAAGGCGCACCGCTGCTGCTGCCGACCCGCAACAACGCCATCCGTGGCCGCATCGATCACTGGTTCGACAATCACGGCATCCGTCCCGACATCGCCGGCGAATTCGACGACAACGCCCTGCTCAACACCTTTGGCCGCAACGGTCTGGGTCTGTTCCCCGCTCCTTCGGTATTGAGCGCCGACGTGGAGCGCGAATTCGGCGCACAACCTGTAGGCGAATTGAAAGAAGTGCGCGAACAGTTTTACGCCATTTCCAACGAGCGCAAGATCAAGCATCCCGCCGTCGATGCAATCCTATCAGCCATTGACGGCCAGACCTTTGCCGGCGACCAACCGCCTTGATGTGATACAGCGACTAGCGGTATAGAAAAATCGTCTATTTCATTTCATAAACAATTCAATTAGTATAAGTCCAGATTCCGGCACACCGGAACGATCGGCAAAACGCACAGACCGGGCCGACCCGGCGCATCGACTGCCAATAGCAAGAGACCGCACAAGGAGACACGCATGCCTAAGCTTCACCTCGTTCCCTCGCCACGCGCACGACATTGCAAGCGCTGAGCCCGCACGCCATACCTGCCTTCACCACGGTTCACCCGGATTCATCAAAGGACGTTTCGTGAAATCTTTTTCTCTGCCCGTACTGGCCGCTTGTAGCGGCGCCAGCTTCGTCATCGGATTCGGCATCGCTTGGTTTGTGCAGACGCCCGACCCTGCCACCTTGGCAGCCATTGCGCCGCAGTCGTCGCCAGCACATCCATCGGTCGGACAAAACCAGTATGCCAACGTCTGGAATGGGAATCAGGCCGCCGCCACTAACAAACAGCCAGAAACACCCGCGCCCACTGGCCTCCTGCTCGACGACCAGAAACTGCGCGAACAAGCGATGCACGATCCAGCCGCCTTACGCAATCTGATCCAGCGTTACGATACCGAACGCGATCAGAACACCAAAGACACGCTCAAGGCCATCATCGCCACCATCCCGCTGCCGGAAGCGCGCGCCTTTGTCGCCAAGCTAGCAAGCAGCACCGACGCTTCGCAGCGCCGGGAAGCCTATGAGTTGCTGAAGCAATCCTCGCCGAATTCGCCGGAAGTACGCAACATGCTGAAACAGGCGCTCGCCACCGAGCAATCGCCCGCCGCGCTAGCGCAAGCAGTCGCTGCCCTGCGCCCGGTCGTGGTTGATCCGACCGAATCGGCTGCCATCATTGGCCAATTACGCGGCCTGACACAAAACGCCGATCCCCAAGTCAGGAGCCAGAGCGTGCTACAACTGGCGCAATGGGACAAAACCGGTGCCAACCAAGACACGCTAACCGCCGCATTGAACGATGCCTCCCCGGAAGTACGACAGACAGCCATCTTCGCCATCGGCCAATCCGCCACCCGCTCCGACAGTGCGAAGACGGCACTACTGGCAATCGCTACCAATCCAAGCGAAAGCAAGGAAATCAAGGGCAGCGCTCTGCAGGTGCTCGAGCGATTCTCGCTCAGCAAAGATGAATACGCCGCCTACACCAAGGCACGCAGCCAGTTCGGATTCTGATTGCAGGGCATGTTATGACCTCATGCGCCCTGTTCAGTCACCCGTCCGCCTGACGAGGAAACAAGCATCGTGAAAAAAGTTGACGACCCACAAACCACTCTCAAGACAGCCACTGCGGCGATCAGTCGCTTGCCGAATCGACGGGACCTCGATAAACGCCTGATCGATGCGATGGTGCAATGTGCGGAAGTCAACAACGCGGATCAATTCACCGATCTGGTTGGTGGCCCGCTGCAGGACATCCTGCCGCACGAGATGATGGTATGCGGCATTGGTGGCGTGAGCGCGCAGGGTAATTTCGTGCGCAAGTTCATGCACTTCAACTGCACTTATAGCTGCTACGAATATTTCGCGACCATGTGGAACGACGATGGCCGAGTGGACAGTCCACTGATGAAAAAATGGCGTGATACGCAAGAGCCGGTTTTTTTTCAGAGCGGTCGCGACGATGCCGATTTCCCGGATGACTGGGTTGCCCTGTTCAACAAACACGACATGCGCAACATCATCGGCCACGGTGTACTCGACCTGTCTGGCACCGGCGCCAGCTTTTTCATTTATTCACGGCTACCGGAAGAAGTCGGCCCCGAGCAAGCCTTTCTCCTCAAGCTGTTCACGCCGCATTTGCATCTGGCGCTGTCGCGCGCCATCGCCACCGTCGAGGAATTGCCGCGCTTCCTCAGCAAAACCGGCAAGGCCTTGAGCGAGCGCCAGACCGACATTCTGTACTGGCTGCACGAAGGCAAGACCAACTGGGAAATCGCCAAAATTCTCAGCCTGACCGAGCTGAATGTGAAATATCACATCGATCAAATTTTCATCAAACTCGACGTGCGTAGCCGCGTGCATGCGGTCGCCAAGGCGCACGAGCTGGGTTTGCTGCGTCCGCCGCGCGGCACCGCCGAATAAATTTTCCCGCTAGTTGCCGCCAAGCACGCACTCACCGAATAGAGAGTGGCGGGTGACGCGCTCGCGTCCTAAGGTATAGAACCATTCCCACTTCACACAGGAGGTAGCCGAACCAAACACACACCATTACAAGAAACGCAACATTACAAAACCATCACGCGTTCCATACAAAGCACATCAAGGAGATCTCATGAATCGAAACATCTTTTCCCTGCGCAATCTGCTGGCGGCTACCGCACTTGCCGCCAGCGCCGTCGCCGCCCAAGCCGCCTGTTTGGACAACATCGTTCTGGTACATGGCAATACCGCCTACCCATCGAGCTGGAACAACACCGTTGCCACGCTGAAAAGCCGCGGCTATGTTGATTCGCAACTGTATCGTCCAAGCTGGGGCTCCAAAACCTGCGCCGCCTGCAACAGCCATTCCAGCGCCAACTTAGCACCAGTGAAAAGTGCTCTGCAATCGGCCAAGGCCGCATCCTGCACCGGCAAGATCGACGTGATCGGCCACTCGATGGGCGTGACACTGGCGATGAAGGCGATCAACGATCTCGGTTATGCCCGCTATGTGAATAGCTTCGTCGGCGTCGCCGGCGCGCAGCACGGTCTGAATTCCTGCGGCGTTTATCCGTGGAATGTACTGTCCACCACTTGCGGTTCCAGTGGTTTATCGATCGACAGCCCTTTAATCAAATCTGTGCGTGGAAAACGTTACGGCACCAAGATGTATTCGATCAAGAGTTGGATCGATGAAGTGGTTTGCGCCGGCTCCTGCTATGTCTGGGGTTCGCACACCTCCAACATCGACAGCCAAAACGCTACCTACGATTTCGCGCTCGGTCATTTCGGTTTGCAAATGTACACCACCAGTACGCAAGCCAATTTGTTGATGAACTGACCTATTTTTCATCAACGTAAAAAAACAACTTATATTCAAGGGTTTGATCTGGTTATCAGGTGCTTATCCACACCATTCTCCACATCGAATGTGGAAAACCGGGAGCGCGACTGCTCCCGGTTTTATTTCGGCAAGCGCAAAACAAATTGACGCAACAAACCAATCAAGCCTTTCGTCCGTCCCCGATAAGGCGGACGAAACAGTGCTGTCATCGCTAAGCGTCGTTGCACCATGACGCCGCGTTTCTTGGAAAAATTCACAAAGCCGTCGAAGCCGTGGTAATGCCCCATCCCACTCGGTCCGACACCGCCGAACGGTAGATTGTGCTGACCAAGATGGTAGAGACAATCGTTGATC
>JAFECY010000236.1 GCA_018241865.1 Pseudomonadota bacterium
AGTATATCCAATTAAAATCAACATAAATCACACGATTTATCACATAATTATTGCGTTTAAGTAAAAAATAGCCGTCATGGATCAATTCAAACAAATCTCCACCTTCGTCGATGTCATCGCCAAGGGCAGCTTGTCGGCGGCCGCGCGAGCCGAAGGCATCGCGCCCGCCATGATCGGCCGCCGGCTCGATGCGTTGGAAGAACGCTTGGGCGTGAAACTGCTACAACGCTCGACCCGCAAGATCGCCCTAACCGATGAAGGCACGGCTTTTCTCGAAGATTGCCAGCGTATCTTGGCCGATCTGGAAGATGCGGAATCGGCCGTTTCCGAACGCAGTGCGCGTGCCAGCGGTCATCTGGCCATCTCCGCGCCAGCCGGTTTCGGCCGCTGGCATGTCGCTCCACTCATCCCTTCCTTCTTGGCCGAGCATCGTGCACTCAGCTTGACGCTCAGCCTGAACGACCGCGTGGTCGATCTGCTCGGTGAAGGCATCGACGTCGCGATCCGCATCGCCGCCCTCACCGACTCCAACATGGTCGGCATCAAACTGGCCGACAACCAGCGCGTGGTGGTCGCCGCGCCTGATTACATCAAACGTCACGGCACACCCCAAACCTTGGCTGATTTGGCAAAGCATAACTGCCTCGCCATCAGCAGCGACGGCAGCCAGCGCGGCTGGACTTTTCGCCAGAGCGGCAAGAACGTCACGTTGAAAGTCGCGGGCAACATGGAATGCAACGACGGCGAAGTGCTGCACCATTGGGCGCTCGCTGGCAAAGGTCTAGCGTGGCGCTCGATGTGGGAAGTCGGCAGCGAAATCGAAACCGGCAAATTGGTGTCCGTGCTAGACGAATACGCCGCGCCGGGCAATGACGTGTATGCCGTGTTCGCCCAGCGCCGGCACCTGCCTCTACGCATCCGCGCTTTCGTGGATTTTTTGCGGCGCGCCTATGCGCGGCCGGATTATTGGCGCAGGACGTAACAGAGCATCATTTCGGCATGGTTTTTGAATTGCCGAATTGCCAGACGCGCAGCGCATAAGGTCGCCATTTGCACACCAGCGGCATTCGTCAATCCCGGCAAAATGCGCTACATTCCTGCATCTCCTATCACGCGAGTCGCAAACACATGACAACCCAGTCCCGCCCCAGTCCTTCCGCAATCGCGTCTTACATCCTGATGGCACTCGGCCTGTGGCTGGTGATGAGCCACGGTCTGCTGGCTGCGTTATTTGCCGGCTTGCTGGTGTTTGCGCTGGTGCACATGCTGGCGCCGCTGCTGGCGAAAAAAATCAGTAGCAACCGCGCCCGGATGCTGGCCGTTGCCGTGCTGTCGGTGCTGATCGTGACGCTGCTGACGGCGGCGATCTGGGCTGCCGTGTCTTTCTTCCGCAGCGATGCCGGCAGCATCGAGATACTGCTGCAAAAACTGGCCGACATCATCGAAGCGTCGCGCGGTCAGATGCCAGATTGGGCTATACAGTACCTACCGGGCGATGCCGATGCCTTGCGTACGGCGATCATCGGATGGCTGCACACACATTCGCTCGAAGCCAAAACGCTGGGGCAGGAAGCCGGCCGCGCCGCCGCGCATTTGTTGGTCGGCATGATTATCGGCGCGATGGCCGCCATGTACGACAGCACCGAAGCGCCCCCCTTCCGCCCTTTGGCCGTCGCCCTACGCGAACGCGTCGCCGGGCTGGAAAAATCTTTCCGTCAGATCGTGTTCGCCCAAGTCCGCATCAGTGCCATCAACACGGCACTGAGTGCGCTTTACATCCTAGTCATCCTGCCGCTGGCCGGCATCCATCTGCCGCTAGCCAAGACGCTGGTGGTCATTACCTTCGTCGCCGGCCTGCTGCCGGTGATCGGTAACCTAGTCTCGAACACGGTGCTGGTGATCGTGGCGCTGTCGCACTCGCTCAACATCGCCATCGCCTCGCTACTGTTCATGGTTGTGATCCACAAGCTGGAATATTTCCTGAACGCGCGCATCATCGGCTCCCACATCAATGCCCGATCATGGGAATTATTGACCGCGATGCTGGCGATGGAGTCGGTGTTCGGCTTGCATGGCGTGGCGGCAGCGCCGGTGCTGTACGCTTACGTCAAACATGAGCTGGCGCTGCGAGAATTGGTGTAACACGGCATCCATCCACCATGAAGAATCCTTACCTGCCGCCTGCCACCCCGATAACAGTAGTACCGGGAGACGACGATACTCCCGGAACCGGCTTACTAGCCGCCGGCCTCATCTGTGCCTTGCTCACCGCCATCGTGCCCATGTTTGTCGTGCCGGCATTCACAAAAGTCTTCGACTCCTTTGGCAGCGATCTACCCTTCCTGACGATCACCGTACTACGTTACTACCTAGCATTCTGGTTATTGCCAGTGCTGGTACTGATCGTCCGCCTGTTTTGGCCAGTTCGTCGAAATCGCGCCAAGGTGTCATGCCTGACTGGCGTCATCGGCATGCTGCTCGCACTGCTGGTGTCAGCGATCGCGCTTTATCTGCCGATTTTTAAAATGGGAAGCGTGGTGTGACGTAGCGACGGCCGAAAAAAACGGGCTGACAACAAGGTATCAGCCCATCCAAATGCCACAAAGTACTACTAGGAGACAAAACCGAACTACACGATTCCTACTGCTTACGCTGCCTCGGCATGCACCGGCACGCCGAGCGATTCGAGGCGGGACAGCATCACATCTTCGCCCACGCCGAAATGTTCCGCCATAGCGACCGGCGTCACGCCTTGCCGCAGCATGTCTTGCACCGCGTGCTCCGGCATGAGTAGCGACGCGCCGAAATAATTCGCAAAGACTGCATCCGCGCCAGCCTGAAAACCAGCCTGCTGCGCACGGAAATCCACATACCGGTAGCAATCCTCATCGTGCTGGCTGAGATCGACGTAATGGCCGATCTTCTGCGCGCAACTAATGCGCTTGTGATCCGGGGTTTCGATCTGATTCAACAAAATCACCGCGTCTTTGTCGGCATCTTTGAGCAGTCCGCCGAGTACGTTACTCGGCAAATCCGCCTCCAGCACCGTCATGCCCAGTTCCTCGGCAATCCACACTGGATCGACCGGGAAACCGCGCTCGCACCATACGGTATCGAGCAGATGGCATGCCGATTTGCCTGCCTCCAAATTCATCGCTGCGAACGCTGTATTTTGCATGGCGCTGCTCTCCCGGGATCGTGATCGAATTTGCCGAACCTAAAAATGTTGCCGTACGCCAAGATATTAGCAGGCTATTGCCGCATGTCAACATTTTTCTGTAACCTGCGGTATGACAACTTTGCCAATTCGATCCATCGCACTACTCCCTGATTATTACAATAGGCCGCTGAAGCCTGAACTGCAATGCGAGGCAGAAACACGATGCAATACGCGACAGACGGCAAAGAGAAAAAGCACTACACTTTGCATGTTCCCCACCCACAATGACCGATTTTCACAAAGGAGAATTCCATGAAAAAACTCACTACTCTTGCCTTGGTTGGTGCACTGACCGTATCCGGCTGCGCCAACATGAGCGAAACCGAACGTGGTACGGCGGGGGGTGCGGCCATTGGCGCCGTGGCCGGCGCGGTACTCGGCGCAGTAACCGGCGGTGGGCGTGACGGCGCGGCCACCGGCGCAGTGCTCGGCGGCGTGGCCGGCGCGGTGATCGGCAATGTCTGGTCCAGCAAGATGGAAAAACAGAAGCAAGATATGGAGCAAGCCACACAAGGCACTGGGGTTCAAGTCAGCCAGACTGCGGACAACCGTCTCAAGCTCGATATTCCATCCGACATTTCCTTCGACACCAATCGGGCGAATATCAAGCCGAATTTCCGTCCTATCCTCGATAAATTTGCCAGCACACTGGCAACCAATCCGGCAACCACTATTACCATCGTCGGTCACACCGACAGCACCGGTAGCGACGCCATCAATGATCCGCTGTCGTTGAATCGCGCTGCTCACACGCGTGATTACCTGACCGTGCGCGGCGTGTCATCTGCGCGCTTCACGATCGATGGTCGCGGTTCGCGCGAGCCGATTGCTTCCAACGCTACCAGTGAAGGTCGCGCCCGCAACCGGCGCGTCGAGATTTACGTGGCGGAACCACAACGTCGTTAAACGCTAGGCGAACTGTTGGAAAGCGATTGCGCGAGCAGCTTTCCAACAATGCTTCAACTCTCCCACGGTCGGGTCGCACGCCAATGTGTGACCCATTCTGTCGGCATCACCTGACAAAGCGCGCCGATGTCGCCGACGAGTGAACCGAGCTCTGCGTCGATCAACCGCACCTCAGCGGTGAGTGCCGGCAATCTTCCTGCCAACTCTTGCAGCAACAAAGGACGCAGCCAATCGCCGTGGTGTTGCCAGATGCCGCCGCCGATCACGAAGGTGCGCGTGTCGAGCATGGCAGTCACGTTGTACAAAGCTCGCCCCAGCCAGCGCGCCGCCTCCGCCACCAACGCGTATTCTTCCGGGCTGCGTGCGCGCGCGGCGGCAAACAGCGCAGCCGTATCGCGGCCATGACGACGCGCCAAATTACGTCCCGATACCAGCGACTCGACATCACCGCGATTGCCGCAGCCGCAACGCGCATCCGAAGCATCCGTCATCAACATGTGGCCCGCATGGCCGGCGTTGCCATGCTTGCCGTGCAGGATGCGGCCGTCAACGCATAGACCGAAACCGATGCCGGTGCTCCAAGTGACGTAGGCGCAATGATCTTCAGTCTGCACCGCGCCGAAAAACCGCTCTGCGTTCAAAGCGGCAACGGCATCGTTGCACATAACGACTTGTTCAAAACGGGAGAGCAGCATCTGCTGCAGTGGCACGGCGTCCCAGTCATTCGGCAAATCGCTGGCTCCCGACTGCCGACCGCACAGATTCGGCGAGGCCAGCGCAAGCAGGCCATCCCGTTGCACGAAAGGCCCGGTGGAACCGATGCCGACCGCGCACACCTGCGCCGGCGGCACGCCAGCCGCCGCGCACATGGCGTCGATCATGGCGATGCACTGCTGCGGCAAGGCCTGCTCCGTACCAGACAGCACAGTCGGCTGCGTCTGCCTTTGCAGCAATCCGTCACGGCCGGCCAGCGTGGCCGCGATTTTCGTGCCGCCGATGTCGAGTCCGGTAATGTAGTGCGCTGTCATTCAATAAGCCTCGTCCCAAGGAATGCTGAGCCGCGTCGCGCATTGGATCAGCCCTACCATGCTATAAGTTTGCGGGAAATTACCCCACAGTTCGCCGCTCTCCGGTGCCACGTCTTCCGACAACAGGCCCAGATGATTACGTCGCGCCAGCACTTTTTCAAACAATTCGCGCGCCCGCTGTTTTTGCCCCATGCTGGCCAGCGCCAGTATCCACCACTGGGTACAAACCAGGAAAGCCGTTTCCGGCATGCCGAAGTCATCTTCTTCGTCGTAGCGCAACAGGAAATCGCCACGCCGCAAATGTTTTTCGATTGCTGCCACGGTGGAAACGAAGCGGTGATCGTTCGGCGGCAGAAACTGGAATTCGGCAATCAGCAACAAGCTGGCATCGAGCCGGTCGCCGCCGAAAGTGGAAACGAAACTATGCAGCGCCGGGTTCCAAGCCTGCTCGCAAATCGTGCGATGAATCACCGCCGCATGGCCGGCCCAGTAATCCGCACGATCCGACAAACCAAGCCTGGAGGCAATCGAAGCCAGCCGGTCGCACGCAGCCCAACACATCATGCTGGAAAAAGTGTGGATGCGCTGCGCGCCGCGCAATTCCCAAATACCAGCGTCCGGTGTTTGGAACCGTTGAACCGCCTGCTCGCCGAGACGTTCGAGATCGTTGAAGATAGGATAGTCGGGTTGACGCTCCAGTCGCGTATCGAAAAAAGCGTGCGTGCCGGCTAGGATCGCCGCGCCGAACACATCGTTCTGCACCTGACAGTAGGCGAGATTGCCGACCCGCACCGGCCCCATGCCGCGGTAGCCGGCCAGCGCCGACGCGACGCTCTCATCCAGCCGGGCTTCGCGCCGAATGCTATAAACCGGTTGCAACGGCGTATCGCGGCTGTCGGCGATGATGTTGAGGATGTAGCCGAGGTAACGTTCCATGGTGCCGGTCACACCCAACTGGTTTAGCGCATGAATGACGAAATAGGCGTCGCGCAGCCAGCAAAATCGGTAGTCCCAATTGCGCCCGCTATTCGGCGCTTCTGGAATGGATGTCGTCGTCGCGGCGATGATGGCGCCGGTGTCGTCGAAAGCATTGAGCTTGAGCGTAATCGCCGCGCGAATGACGACGTCTTGCCATTCAAACGGTATCGCTAGGCTGCGCACCCAGCGGCTCCAATAGGCGCGTGTGTTTTCATAAAAAGCGCGGCCGACCTCATGTGGCGCACCATTGACCGTTTCATCCGGCCCCATCAGCATGGTGATGCTGTCGTAAAGAAAAAACGCCCGCTCGTCGAGCACAGCCGCCACCGACGCATCGGTCGTCAAGCGCATCGCTTGTGTGCTGACGCCGTAGGAAATATGGTGCGCGCCAAATCGCGCCTCGGCGCTCTGTCGGCCATAGTCCGTTCCTAGACGCACGCGCAACGCGATGCGCGGCCGACCCGATACGCGGCGAATGATGCGAACCAGCATCGACGGTGCGAACATTCTGCCGTGCTGATAAAACCGCGGCGCGAAGTCGATGACCTCGATGCCGTTGCCGTGCTCATCTTCGAGTCGCGTACTGAGGATCGCTGAATTGCGTTGATAGCGCTGCTCCAGCACCCGCGCATTTTCAAGCAGCACATCGATGCGCCCTTGCTGTGATGCCGCTTCGCCATGTTGCAATAAGGCGTTGCACAACGGGTCGCTATCGAAATAGGGGTAACACCACCAGACGATCGCCGCCTTCTGGTCGATCAATGCGCTGGTACGGCCATTGCCGATGAGACCCATATCCAGTGTCGCCATGCCTACTCCCCTATTCTGTCAATTCGATCAAATTTTTCCTTCTGATCGCCGCTGCGTCAATGATCGCAGTCGGCGGATCAACTCGTCGAGCAGACGTGGCATGTCATCGTATGCCTCCACAAAAAAATCGGCCGCGCTCTCCTCGCTGCGTTCCACCCTCACCGTCATCACGTCTGGGCGTCGCAGACGAAAAACGTGTTCATCGGTCACATCATCACCAACATAGATCGCGCTGGGCGCGCCACTAAACAGTAACAGTTGTTCCAGCGCCTTGCCTTTATCGACGCTATCTTGTGGCAATAAATTGAAAACGCACTTACCTGCTATCACGCGCGGAGGTGGCTGTAACTCGGCAAATAAATCCATCAAGCGGCGTTCCATCAAAACTGGATCCACAACGTCGCGATAATGCAGCGAAAGCGTATAGCGTTTATCTTCGATCCAGATGCCCGGCATGAAGCGCGCGCCGTCTATCAACGCCGCCTGCAATTGTGCATGCCATGCACGGCAACAGATTTCGTGATGCGGTGATGGTCGCCAGCCCGGCACGCCTTCCAAACCATGATTGCCGACCACATAGGCAGGCGAAAAATCGAGCCTTGGCCGAATATCTGCAACTGCGCGCCCGCTCAAAATCGCCACCGGCGCACAAGCGGACAAATCACGCAATCGTGCCAGCATGTCTTGCGCTAAGCTCGCCTCTTCTGGACGCGCGGTGATGGGCGTCAACGTGCCGTCGAAATCAAACACGCACAACATGCCGATGCGCATGGTTTCATCTAACCGCTGCTGCCCTGTCGCTGAAAAAAAATCTTGCATTGCTATACCACCCGGCGCAAAGGTTGATGGCTGTGCGAATGAATTTTGTGCATGATACGCTCGCGCCGACGTAAGCGCGAAGCGTCGAGCAGCATACGCCCAGCCCAGCGATAGACATTGAAATCTTTGACCAGAGAACGCATGCTACGCATGCGCTCGCGTTGTTCGATTTCCGGCATCGTCAGCGCCCGATGCAAGGCCTCCGCCCCTTGCTCGATATGATAAGGGTTGACGATCAACGCCTCATGCAATTCGCGTGCCGCGCCGGTGAACTGGCTCAGGATCAACACGCCACGCTCATCATCGCGCGCAGCGATAAATTCCTTCGCTACCAAATTCATGCCGTCATGCAGACTAGTGACGACGCACACATCAGCGGCGCGATAGTAATCGTTGACCTGCTCCGCGTTATGGTGCGCGACTTTCAGAATAATAGGCGCGCAAACTTTGTTGGCGAAGCGCTGGTTGATCCGCTCTGCCAATGCGCGTACGCGCGCTTCAAAATTTTGATACTCGTCGAGCGAAGAACGGCTAGGAGCGGCGATCTGCACAAGAGAAAATCTGCCGATCAAATTCGGCTCCTGTTCCAGCAAACGTTCGACCGCCTGAAAGCGTTCAATGATGCCCTTGGTGTAATCGAGTCGATCAACACCGAGAGCGAGCAAGTGATTTTCCGGCAATCCCAGTTCTTGTCGAATCGCACTTCGGCATTGCGCCACACTCGGGCGATCGCTATCGTGCTCTGGCCAGGTAATCGAGATCGGATAGCTCTCCACCTGCGTCAGTTTGCCTCCATAGAAAATCGTGGACGCCTCGGATTCGATGCGGGTCTCCATATAACGATCCACCGTTTCCAGAAAATTTTTACAATGAAACGGCGTGTGAAAACCGAGTATGGTGCTGCCCAGCAAACCTTCGAGGATGTCTTCGCGCCACGGGCAAATACCGAAGGATTCTGGATTCGGCCAGGGAATGTGCCAGAAGGTGATGATGGTCGCTTTCGGTAAGGCCTCGCGCACCATGCGCGGCAACAGCGCGAAATGGTAGTCCTGTACCAGCACGACGGGATCGTCGGTATGGGCTTCTTTGATGACCGCATCGGCGAAGCGCTGGTTAACCTCCACATATTGTTCCCAATCGGCGGAACGAAACACCGGCCGCACATGAGCGATATGACACAAGGGCCACAAGCCTTCATTGGCAAATCCATAGTAAAAACCTTGCTCCTCTTCTTCCGACAGCCAAACCCGGCGCAAGGTATAACTTGGACGTCCCGGCGGCACCTGCACACGATCGTTGCGATCCACTGTCTCGTGATCGGCCGATCCGCTGCCATGCGCGATCCAGGTGCCAGAACAGGCGCGCATGACCGGCTCGACCGCCGTCACCAATCCGCTCGCCGGGCGACTCACTTGCACGCCCTTGTCTGTGCGGGCATGGATGTAAGGCTCACGATTGGAAACGACCAACACTTCGTCGCCGGCCAGATCATCGTGCAATAAAGTGCGCAATTTTTCAGGCGTCCACATATGCGACGTATCATCACTCGCACGCTGATCGGCATTAAATTCGCGCAGCATGGCGCGCAAGTCGCCAACCAGTGGTTGAATATTCGCGGACGATGGCTCGTTAAAGCCAAACAGAGAGCGTCGCCGCGCATCTTTTCTCAGCATTTCCTTCACCGCATGAATCACACCGCGCCAACTCAAGTGCGCAATAATCACCGTTAATAGCGACATGATTAGCGCCAGCACAACAAACAGCGCAATCACGTATTTGCGTGCATCAGCGTTGCGATGATCGATAAATTTCATATCGTGCACGAGGATCAATTTCCCCAAATATTGGGTATCGATCTGTACCGGGCTTTCCATCACATGCATGGAGCCTTGCGGCAAACGCAGCAAGGAACGCTTGGCGTCGTGATCGCCCGGCTCCAAACATGCCAGAGAAGTTGGATAGGTTTTTGTTTTGTAGAGCAGCTTGCCGCTGGCGTCGCAGAATGCCAGCGCGTATAGCCGTTCATCCTGAATCGCGCGATCGAACAATTGCGTGATTTTTCGTTTATCTCTGGTCGGCACATATTCTTGCAAAGGGCTTTGCAAGGCGCCGGCGAGTAATTGCGAGCGCGTATCAAGATCGCGCATGAACCAGCGCAAGGTCATGTCATCTACCAACGGCACGACGCCATAGGCCAATAATCCCAATATCAAAGCGACTGGAAAAATAAAACGTAGCGATAAGCGGATCGATCCCAATTGCATGCTGTTCCCCGGTGTCGAATGGATGGCACGAAACTGTATTGCGCTTCGCGTGTGTGCACTGTCGAGAGGTACAAGCCTGACAAATGCAAGCGGCACTTGAGCCGCATAGTCACTCGGTGACTGTTAATAAGTATTTACCGGTTCCCGGTAAAAATTTTCTTATTAGATTGATGAGCATGCATGAAGTTCCCCGCATGACTGATTTTTTTGACGTACTCAATGATCGTCATGTTGTATTTTTCCGAGCGACGTAGCCGCGTAATCAACGCAGCAAATCCATCTGGCAACGTGCCGATTATCGCTGCTGCAGCGTTTGCCGAACTTGCTCGAAAAAACACACTGCCGCACTAGCAGCGACATTCAGCGATTCCATTTTTCCCACATGTGGAATAGCGACATGCTGTGTCGCCAGTTGCATCAACGCTTGCGACACGCCTTGCCCTTCATGGCCGAACAACCAAGCATGTGCTTGCGCTAGATTGATTTCATACACCTGCCGCGTTGCATGCGAACTGGTAGCCAGCACCGGCACCGAAGCAGACGCCATCAGCGCCGCAAGGTCAACGTTCTCATGAATCGTCAGCAGAAAATGGGCGCCCATACCAGCGCGCAGCACTTTCGGCGACCAAGCGAATGCCGTGCCGACGCTGCAGAATACTTCTGTGATCCCGGCGGCAGCGGCACTGCGCAAGATGGAGCCGAGATTACCGGGATCCTGCAAGCCATCCAGCAACACGGCGGATGTCGTCAGCGCCGCTTGCGCCGACACTTGCGGCGTATCAATCACGAACAACAAGCCAACGCCCTGCTCCACCTGGCTCAGTGCGTGATAGAGCGCATCCGGTAGGATGATGTTTGCTACGCGACCGGTTTCGCATTGCGCCAAAATAGCGGCGACTTCGCCATGCTGTCGCGCCGATTCGCTGGCCACGCACATGACAGGCATGCCCAGATGCTGCAGATAAGCCTCGCACAAGTGCACGCCATCGAGCAGCGTGCGACCTGCTTTGCGCCGCGCTTGCGAACTGTCGGCGAGTTGCTTGAGTTCTTTGTATCGGGGATTGTCGCGCGAGATGATTGATTTCATGCCGCACCTTCCAGCAATGCTTTGACCGGCGCGTAAGATTTGCGATGCACCGGCGACACACCATGCAAACTCAGCCGTTCTAGATGCAGCACAGTGGGATACCCCTTATGCTGATCGAAGGCGTAATGCGGATAGTGCTGATGCAACACGAGCAAGGCGGCATCGCGCGCGGTCTTGGCCAATATGGATGCCGCCGATATCGCCGTTACCTTGTCGTCACCCTTGACGATGGCTTCGGAACGCACCGTCATCACGGGACAGCGATTACCGTCGATCAGCGCCAGCGTCGGCTGCACCGTCAATGCTTCCACCGCACGCCGCATCGCCAGCATGCTGGCTTGCAGGATATTGATGGTATCGATCTCTGCTTCCGAACATTGCGCGACTGCCCAAGCCAATGCATGCGACTTGATCTCGATAGCAAGTGCATCGCGCCGCGCTTCGCTCAATTTTTTGGAATCGCGTAAACCGTCTATCGGCCTATTCGGATCGAGAATGACGGCAGCAGCAAATACCGGCCCCGCCAGCGGACCACGCCCGGCCTCATCGACGCCGCAGACGATTTCATCGGCATAATCGAACAATGGCAGGCTGTGGTCGCGCGTCTTCATGCCACATGTCTCCCGCTAGTTTGCGCGATCAGATTCAACACTGCTTGCGCACTTTCTTGTGCGGTATTGCGCAAGAGTGTGTGATGCATGTCGGTGAAGCGCTGCTCCAAGGTGAAGCGCGCAGCCGTATCGATGAGTTGCCGCCATAATGCTTCGGCCAATGTTTGTGGCGACGCGTCATCCTGCAACAACTCCGGCACGACAAAATCGCGCGCCAGAATATTCGGCAAGCCAACCCACGGCTGATACCCCATGTGGCGCATGATGTGCCAGGAAGCGCGCATCATCTTGTAGGCAATGA
This sequence comes from Pseudomonadota bacterium, assembly GCA_018241865.1. Lineage (GTDB taxonomy): Bacteria > Pseudomonadota > Gammaproteobacteria > Burkholderiales > Burkholderiaceae_D > Paucimonas. The sequence continues at coordinate 12,025 of JAFECY010000236.1, forward strand.
CCATCGGCTTTTTGAACAAGGCCACTTCCAGCGTCGCCGTGCCGGAGGCAACCAACACTGCATCGGCCGCTGCAATGGCCGCGTGCGATTGCCCATCGGTGATATGCAGCGTGACATCTTGCAAGCCGGCCTGCGTCAACAATTGCAAGAAATACGCTTGCTGTTTTTCACCCGCCATCGGCACGACAAATTGGATCGATGCGTCACGCTGTGCCAGCAGGCGGGCTGCGCCGATAAAAGCAGCGCTGTTGTACTTCAGTTCCGACATGCGGCTGCCGGGCAGGATCGCCACTACCGGCGCATCCTGCTTCAATCCCAGCGCGCCGCGCGCCGCTTGCACATCCGGCTTGAGCGGAATGACTTCAGCCAACGGATGACCGACATACGTCGCAGGAATGCCGGCCTCGCGATAAATTTTTTCTTCAAAAGGAAAAATGACCAGCATGTGCGACACGGCTCTGGCGATTTTTTTAATGCGGCCGCCGCGCCAGGCCCAGATCGATGGGCCGATGAAATGCACGGTCGGTATGCCGGCATCCTTCAACTGCATTTCCAGACCGAGATTGAAATCGGGCGCATCGACGCCGATGAAAGCCGCCGGCTTTTCAATCAACAGACAATCGCGCAACGCGATCTGAATACCCTTGATTTCACGATAATGCGCCAACACCTCGAACAGGCCGCGCACGGATAATTTTTCCATCGGCCAGTCGCTGACAAAGCCATGCTGTTGCATGGCCGAGCCGCCGATGCCGTGGATATGCGCGTCTGGCAATTGCGGCCGCAGACCGGACAAGAGGCGGCTCGCCAGAATATCGCCTGATGTTTCGCCGGCGACCATGGCAAGCGCAATGCTGCCAGATGCGTCAGCGGATGATGCCACGCGTATTGGACTCCAGAAATTCGCGCAGCAGGCGAATGTGTGGCGCGGCGTCGGGTGACTTGTGCTCTTCTTCCTTGAGCGCGGCTTTTGCCTCGTCGAGCGGCAGGCCGGCGCGGTAGATCAGTTTGTAGGCGCGCTTGATGGCGGCGATCTGTTCCGGCGTGAAGCCGCGCCGTTTCAAACCTTCGGAATTGATGCCGGCCGGCACAGCGCGATTACCGGCTGCGGTAACGAAAGGCGGCACGTCTTGACTGACGGCAGCGGTGAATGCCGTCATGGCATGCGCGCCGATGTGGCAAAACTGGTGCACCGTGGTGAAGCCACCGAGAAATACCCAGTCGCCCAGATGTACATGGCCGGCCAAGGTCGCATTGTTGGCGAGGATGATGTTGCTGCCGAGCTGGCAATCATGCGCCAGATGGACATAGGCCATGATCCAGTTGTCATTGCCAACCCTTGTTGCACCGGCGTCCTGCGCGGTGCCACGATTGAAGGTGCAAAATTCGCGGATCGTGTTGCGGTCGCCGATTTCAAGCCGCGTCGGTTCGCCGGCGTATTTTTTGTCCTGCGGTGCTGCGCCGATCGAAGCAAATTGAAAAATATGATTGTCGCAACCGATCGTGGTATGGCCTTCAATGACGGTGTGCGGTCCGATTTTCGTGCGCGCACCGATCGTCACGTCGGGGCCGATCAGCGTATAGGCACCGACCTCGACCGATGCATCCAACCTAGCCTTGGGGTCGATAATCGCCGTCGGATGAATGCGCTCCATTACACCCCCGCAGATTGGCTCGCGTCGGCAGCGTTGCGCATGGTGCACATCAGTTCGGCTTCGACTGCAACCTGGCCATCGACGCTGGCAACGGTTTTGTATTTCCAGATGCCGCGCGCATTGCGCAGGATTTCCACTTCCATCTTCAGTTGATCGCCGGGTCCGACCGGGCGTTTGAAGCGCGCGCCATCGATACCGAGGAAATACACCACCATGTTGGCGTCGGGCTTGATGCCTACCGTCAGGAAAGACAGCAAGGCAGCAGTCTGCGCCAAGGCTTCGATCATCAGCACGCCGGGCATGACCGGCTTGTTCGGAAAATGGCCGTTGAAAAATTCTTCGTTGGCAGTCACGTTCTTGATTGCCGTCAGCGATTTGCCCGACTCCCAATCCAGCACACGATCCACCAGCAACATCGGATAACGATGCGGCAGATATTCCTTGATCTGGTTGATGTCGAGCGTTTTCTTTTCTGGAGTAGTCATTTTTTATCTTCGTTGTGTTCAACTAGCGATTTGATGGTTTTTTCGAGTTCCCGGATTTTCTCACGCATCGCGGGGAGATTACGCACGATGACGGCGGATTTTTCCCAATCGGCGTTTTTGCTCAGCGGGTAAAAACCCGTATAAAAACCGGGTTCACTGATGGAGCGAGATACCAAGGTGCCGGCAGAGATGACGGCATGATCGACAATCGAAATGTGTCCATGAATCATGGCGGCACCGCCTATGGTGCAATGTTTGCCGATGATTGCGCTGCCGGCTATGCCCGTGCAGCCGGAAATCAAGGTATGGTCGCCGATTTGACAGTTGTGCGCGATCTGTATTTGATTGTCGAGTTTGACACCATTGCCGATCACGGTGTCCGTCATGGCGCCGCGATCGATCGTGGTGTTGGCACCGATCTCGACATCATCGCCGATCACAACCCGGCCGGTCTGTGGAATCTTTACCCAGACACCGTTGTCGTTGGCAAAACCAAAACCATCGGCGCCAATCACCGTACCGGAATGCACGATGCCGCGTGCCCCAATTTCGCAATCGGCGTGGCACACCACATGCGCATAAAAATGCGTGTCTGCCCCGATTCTCGCGTCACGTCCGATGAACGAGCCCGCATCGATACGTGCGCGATCGGCAATCATCGCGCCTGCCTCGATCACGACTTGCGGGCCGATCACTGCCGTCGCGGCGATACTGGCGGCGGGATCGACACAGGCTGTCGGATGGATGCCGGGCGTTGCCGGCAACGCGGTCTGTTCAGCAAACAACTGTGCCGCTCGCGCAAAATACGCATAGGGATTGGTCGTTAGAATGCGCGCGCCATGATATGTCGCGCCTATCGCCTCGCTATCGGCTGACGACAAAATCAGCGCAGCCGCTTCAGTCTGCGCTGCCTGTGAACGGAATTTCGGGTTGGACAGAAAGGTAATGTGTGCGGCTTGTGCATCGCTCAAAGGCGCAATGCCACTTACCGCGATTTTGCCATCACCGATCAACTGGCCGCCCAAGCGTTCGACCAGTTCTTCAAGCCGAGTGCCCATAGTGACCTTCGAGAGTTGCGGGGAAAGGCCGTGAGCGGCCTTTCTATGCTTACGCAGATACCTGCGGCATTACTGATTGAGTGCCTTCAACACCTTGTCAGTAATATCGATGCGCGGATTGAAGTACACCGCTTCTTGGAACACGATATCGTATTTTTCGGCATCGGCAATCTGCTTGATGACCTTGTTCGCACGCGCCAAGACCTGCGCCAATTCCTCATTGCGACGTTGGCTCAAGTCTTCACGGAATTCACGCTGCTTGCGTTGAAATTCTTTGTCCATGTCGGTCAGCTCGCGCTGGCGACGAATACGATCGGATTCGGACAGCACAGCCGCATCTTTGTCCAGCTTGTCTGATGCCGACTTGACGCGTGCCGCGATATCTTGGAGCTCACGGTCACGTCGGGCAAATTCCTGCTCGATCTTGGCCTGCGCTGCCTTAGCAGGCGCCGCTTCGCGCAAAATTCGATCGGTGCTGACAAATCCGATTTTCGCTTCCTGCGCCTGTGCCGCGGCAACAGGTAGCAAACTGATCGCGCCGATTGCCAAGATTGCCAATGCATTTTTGGTTTTGCTCATTGCCTTCAAGATTATTTCTCCGCCAATCAAAATACTATCAGTCGCTATTATGCCACCTTAGAAGCCCGTGCCGAGCTGGAACTGGAAGCGCTGGATTTGGTCTTGCGGCTTCGCATTCAAGGGCTTGCCAAAAATCAATTTCAACGGCCCCATAGGCGAAATCCAGCTGATCCCCAAGCCTGCCGAATAACGTAGATCCGACATACGCATTTTGTCGTTTTCACCAAAGACATTGCCCGCATCGAAGAAGGTAAACCAGCGCAAGCTACGATCATTACCCGAACCTGGGAAGGGAAATTGCAACTCGCTATTCAGCACGATGCGCTTGGAGCCACCAACCGGATCGCCAAACGGACTGGTTGGCGTGGGGGTGGAACGGGGGCCGAGCGAGGAGCCTTCAAAACCGCGTATCGAACCAACGCCACCGGCAAAATTATTTTTGAAAATCGGGTATGGCTTCCCACCCAGTCCATGGCCATAATTCAACTCGCCATTGAGCGCCAATGTGATCCCGCTGAACAAGGGTTGGAAAATTTGGTGCTGATAAGCCGTGCGGTAATAACGCTGACTGCCCAGTGCGCCCAATTCCAAATAGGCGCGCTGATAAGTGCCCGTACTTGGAATCAACACACTGTCACGGCTGTCCCGCTGCCAAGCAACCGACAATGGGAACGTCGTCGTCGTCGTGTCAGTAGTACAGTTAGAAGAGTTATTCGTAATAACCAAAGTGTTGGGGTCGGTAGTGGTACACCCGCCCCCCAATTTCTCGACATAGGTTTTATAAACCGATGGACTGTCGATGTGCGAACCGTCGCCCGGCGGAGTGCCGGAAGTGCTATAGCCGGAATAGGTTGTAAGTTTGGTTCTTTCCACACCTAAGCCGAAGAAAACCGTATCCACTTCCGTGAATGGCACGCCAAAACGGATGTTGCCACCCATCGTCTTGATCTGGTAATCGCCTGTACTGGACGACGGTGGATTCGTGGTGCGATAAAAAACGTCAAAAGAACGGCTGACCCCATCGTCGGTAAAATACGGCGTCGTTTGGGAAATGGCGATGGTGCGGCTGATCTTGCTTGTATTGACTTCAACCGACAAGGCATTGCCGCTACCAAAAATATTCGCCTGCGAAATCGAGCCCGACATCGACAATTTTTCGCTGCTCGAAAAACCGGCGCCGAGATTCAAATTGCCTGTCGGCTTCTCAACCACGTTCAAGTTGACATCCACCTGATCGTTGGTCCCGGGGACTTCCGGTGTTTCGATATTGACTTCCTTGAAGTAATCAAGACGATTCAGTCGATCACGCGACAGTTTGATTTTGCTGCCGTCGTACCAAGAATTTTCGAACTGGCGAAGCTCGCGCCGGATCACCTCATCGCGCGTCACCGTATTGCCGCCGATATTGACACGACGAACATAGACGCGTTTGCCCGGATCGACGAACATCGTGAACGCCACTTCTTTCTTTTCACGATTGAGCGATGGATTGGCATTGACGTTGGCGAATGCATAGCCGAAAGTACCCATGCGCTCGGAGATTTTTTTCACGCTTTCGGTCAGCTTTTCGCCAGAATACACATCGCCTTTTTTCAATTCGACCAAAGATTGCAGTTCCGCTTCGCGGCCGAACATCTCGCCTTCAAATTTCACATCGCTGACGGTGTATTTCTCACCCTCGCTGATGTTGATCGTGATGTAGATATCTTTTTTGTCTGGGGAAATCGATACCTGAGTCGAATCGACCTGCATTTCGATATAGCCGTTGTTCAGGTAAAAAGACCGCAACGCTTCCAGATCGCCTGTCAGCTTTTGCTTGGAATATTGATCCGCTTTGCTGTACCAAGTAAACCAGCCGGATTTGCTGAGCTTGAGCAAATCGCGCAGACGGCCATCGCTGTATGCTTTGTTGCCAACGAAATTGATTTGCTTGATGCGGGAAACATCACCCTCTTCCACTGCAAAGGTAATGTTGACGCGGTTGCGCTCGATCGGCGTGACCGTGGTCGTGATCTTGGCGCCATACAAGCCGCGAGAAAGATACTGGCGCTTCAATTCCTGCTCGGCGCGCTCGACCAGCGATTTGTCATAGATGCGCGATTCAGCCAATCCGACTTCCTTCAGCGCCTTGGTGACGCCTTCCTTGTCGAACTCTTTCATGCCAGAAAAGTCGATCGACGCAATCGCTGGTCTTTCCTCGACGAACACCACCAGCACATTGCCTTCTGCCTCGATTCGCACATCCTTGAAAAAGCCGGTCGCATACAAGGCCTTGATGGCGCTGGCGGCCTTGTCGTCATCGAAGGTTTCACCGACACGCACCGGCAGATAGCCAAAGATGGTGCCGGCCTCGGTTCGCTGCACGCCTTCGACACGAATGTCCTTGACGACAAAAGGCTCGATCGCCAGCGCCTGCCCGGAACACAGAGCAAACACGGCAGCGGCAATCAGACGGCGGGGGGAAACAGGCAGGGCAATACTCGCGGAATGTAATTTCATTAGCGTACGTTCATTGTCAATTTTCTTGCCAGAGAATGCGCGAATCGCGCAACAGGCAGGCTTACGGAATATGGCGAGAGATATCGTTGAATATCGCTACCATCATCAGCGCCATCAGGATGCCGACCCCCGCGCGCTGGGCAATTTCGCCAAACCGCTCAGAAAGTGGCTTTCCTGTCAAAACTTCCAGCGCATAATACAGTAAAAGCCCCCCATCCAGCACAGGTATCGGCAGCAAATTCATCACGCCTAGGCTGAGGCTAATGAGCGCCATATAGGTCAAATAACTAATCATGCCGATGCTGGCCGTCTTGCCGGCATATTCGGCGATGGTGATCGGGCCGGTAATATTCTTCCAAGACACCTCGCCGATTAGCATTTTACCAAGCATTTTCAACGTAAGAACGCTGGTTTCCCAAGTACGTTCGATGCCCTTACCCAGCGCGCCGATCGGCGAATAAGTGGCGGTCGCCATTTCGATGCCCGCCATTTCCACCTTGATTTGCCCTATCACATGGCCATCGACCTCAGCCCGATTGGGCGTCACCCGAATATTGACTTCCTCCCGACCACGCAAAACGCGTAGCGCGAGATTTTTTTCTGGCGAAGCGCGCATCAACTCGACAAAGGCCACGCCATCGGCAATCGGTTTGTCATCTACCGCCAGCACCACATCGCCATCTTGCAATCCGGCGCGCATGCCCGGTCCATCCGGCAAAACTTTGTTCAATATCGCTTTCGGCCGCGCCAAATCGATACCCAGCTTGAGCAGAAAATCGGCTTCCAAGTCTTTGGTGGACAAACTGGCGAGTGCCAGCGAAACCGGATAACTCACCGTCTTGCCGGGTTCATCGGCCGGACGCTGCACCTCAAGTTGGACGGTTTTTTTCTCCAGCGCCGGCTGCAGCAATGTCCAGCGCAAATCCGACCATAGTTTTACCGACTCGCCATTGACGGCGGTGATCAATTCGCCGCCTCGCAAACCAGCGTCATAAGCAGCGGATTTTTCCGGCACGGCGCGCAGGCGCGGCGCGGGTTCGGGAATGCCGTAGCTGTACAGGCCGGCGAAAATGGCAATCGCCAACAGGAAATTGGCAATCGGTCCGGCAGCGACAATCGCAATCCGCTTCCAGACGTTTTGCCGAGTGAATTCCCGTTTCAGATCGGCTTCGGAAAGGATTCCCAAATCTTCCTCGCGGGAATCGAGCATTTTGACGTAGCCGCCAAAGGGCAAAATGGAAATCGCCCATTCGGTTTGATCTGGACCGATGCGACGCGAATAAATCACTTTGCCCATGCCGACCGAGAAGCGCAGCACTTTGACGCCGCACCAACGCGCCACCCAATAGTGTCCGAGTTCGTGTATGACGATCAGGACGCCAAGTAGAACGACGAATGCCAGTATGGTTTGTAACAAAGACATAATCAGATCAAAGAGTGAGCGATTTCCCGCGCCCGTCTATCCTGCTCCAGCAAGGAGCCGATGTTGGGAATTTCGCAAGACGGCATGGCATCCATCACGCGTGCAATCAGCTGGTCAATAACCCGAAAACCAATACGTCGCGTTAGGAAAGCTTCAACCGCCACTTCATTGGCCGCATTCAATACGGCCGGCGCGGAGCCGCCTTGCTCAAGGGCATGATACGCCAGTTTCAGACAGGGGAAGCGGCCGAAATCCGGCGCAAAAAAATGCAACTGACCAACTTTAACTAGATCGACCGGACCGACACCGGAAGCAATCCGTTCAGGGAAGGCCAAAGCATGGGCAATCGGCGTACGCATATCGGGATTGCCAAGTTGCGCCAATACCGAGCCATCGACATAAGACACCATCGAATGAATCATGCTTTGCGGATGGATCACCACCTCGATCTGGCTGGCGGACGCGCCGAACAACCAATGCGCTTCGATCACCTCCAACCCTTTGTTCATCATGGTGGCGGAATCCACCGAAATTTTCCGGCCCATGACCCAGTTCGGATGCGCCACTGCCTCTTCCGGCGTGACAGCTTCCAGCGTATCGACTGGACGTTTTAGAAAAGGTCCGCCAGAGGCGGTCAGCAAAATTTTCGCCACGCCATGCTGTATTGGCACACGCCGATAATCCTGCGGCAGGCATTGAAAAATTGCATTGTGTTCGCTGTCGATCGGCAGCAGGGTTGCGCCATTGTCGGCGATGGCGTCCATGAATAACTGGCCGGACATCACCAACGCTTCCTTGTTGGCCAACATGACTTTCTTACCTGCCTTGGCCGCCGCCAGTGTTGGTGCCAATCCAGCTGCACCGACGATGGCTGCCATCACGGCATCGCACTCGGCAGCCGATGCCACCGCACACAGGGATTGTTCGCCGTAGGCGACCTCGGTATTACTCCCCTGCTCGCGCAGCAAGGCACTCAGGCGCTTGGCGGCCTCGGCGCTGCCGACCACGGCAACGCGCGGACGGAATTGCTGGCATTGCGCCGCCAATTCTTCCACCCGACTGTGCGCGGTCAAAGCATAGATAGTGTATTGACCGGGATGCCGTGCAATCACATCGAGCGTCGATACGCCAATCGAGCCGGTGGAGCCGAGTATGGTGATACCTTGCATGGAATTAAAAACGGGCAGACAGTAATGCCGCCAACGGCAATACCGGAATCAGGGCGTCGATACGATCCAGCACGCCACCATGACCGGGCAGCAAATTGCTGCTGTCTTTCATGCCAGCGCGGCGCTTCAGTTGCGACTCGACCAAATCACCAACAATGCTGGCAGCGACCAGCAAACTCATGGCGGCGATAAAGCCAACCCAGCCCCACTTCGCCAGTAGCTGGACAGCAAAGCTATCCTGCAGCCACGGCGCAGCGGTCGATGCAGCGGCGATCAACAGCACGCAGACCCAGCCACCCATCGCGCCTTCCCAAGATTTACCGGGTGAGATCGAAGGCGCCAACTTGCGCTTGCCGCAAGCTTTGCCGACAAAATACGCGCCAATGTCGGCAATCCAGACGATCGCCATAACCGACAGCAGATACGTCGGCGAATGCTGAAACAGAACAAAAATAGCGAGGAAACAACCGAGGATGGCAATGCCGTAAATACCGTTCAGCAGACGATTGCGCCAACCTTCCAGCGACGGCAAACCAGTCGCCAGCGATGGAATCAGGCGCACCATCCAGATCGCCACGCAAACAGCGAACAACAGAGGCAAGGAAAAATTTCTTTGATTAAACAGGATGAAAATAAAGGCAGCCGTCCAAATTGCCGCACCGGGGATAGCTTGCTTGTTCTGAAACAGGCGAAAGCATTCCCACATTGCCGCCGCGAAAAATACCGCCAAGCCAATCTGGAAAGCCAACAGTGAGCCGGAAAACAAAATAGCCAGCAACACCGCCAGCAACACCACCGCTGTGATAACGCGGGTTTTCAGCATCAGGATGCTTTCTTGTGTTCGACCAGTTGCGCGCTGGTGCGGCCGAAGCGACGTTCTCGTTGCTGGTACGAGGCGATGGCCAGATCGAGCGCGGCTGCATCGAAGTCTGGCCAGAATGTATCGGTGAAGTACAACTCGGCATAGGCCAGTTGCCACAGCAGGAAATTGGAGACGCGCTGCTCGCCACCGGTGCGAATGAACAAGTCCGGCTCCGGCGCGTAAGCCATAGACAAATACGGTGCCAGTTGTTCTTCGGTATAAGGAGTTGCACTTGGATTGGCGGCGGTCATCTTGTTGACCGCTTGCAGTACATCCCAACGGCCGCCGTAGTTGGCGCAAATCGTCACAGTCAAGCGAGTATTGCCGGCGGTCTTGCGTTCGGCATCGGCAATCATTTTCTGCAGCTTCGGATCAAAGCGCGACAGGTCGCCGACCACTTTCAAGCGAATGCTGTTAGCGTGCATCTTCGCCACTTCGCGCTCCAGCGCGCTGACGAATAGCTTCATCAGAAAGGACACTTCGTCAGCCGGACGCCGCCAATTTTCCGAACTGAAGGCGAACAGAGTCAGAAACTCGACGCCGCGCGAGGCGCAGGCCTCGACGATGCCGCGCACCATTTCCACGCCCTTTACATGCCCGGCCACACGCGGCAGAAAACGCTTGGTCGCCCAACGGCCATTGCCATCCATGATGACCTCGATATGGCGCGGCACCAAGGGGATGTGCGGTATCGCTTGCGTGGAACTGGAATGGGTCATGGAAGAGTCAACAACAAAAATTTCCGAAAAGACACAGTGGGTACTATACGCCGCTTTTTTGGCCTATACGGTCATCAACTCTTTTTCTTTTTCCGCCACGAGCTTATCGACTTCGGCGACGAATTTGTCGGTCAGCTTTTGCACATCGTCTTGGGCACGACGTTCATCGTCTTCCGAACACGCCTTGTCCTTGACCAGTTTTTTCAAGCCCTCGTTGGCGTCGCGACGGATATTGCGTATGGCCACCTTGGCGGTTTCCGCTTCGCTCTTGACCAGCTTGGCCATTTCCTTGCGGCGCTCTTCGGTCAAGGGCGGTGTCGGCACGCGAATCAGATCGCCATGCGTGGCCGGGTTGAGGCCGAGATCGGATTCGCGTATGGCTTTCTCGATTACGCCAACCATTTTCTTTTCCCACGGTTGCACGCCGATGGTACGCGCATCGACCAAAGTCACGTTGGCGACTTGGGCGATATGCGGTGGCGTGCCGTAATAATCGACCATAACGTGATCCAGAATGCCGGTGTGGGCACGGCCAGTGCGCACCTTGGCCAGATCCGCTTTCAGCGTATCGATGGATTTGTTCATCTTTTGTTCGGTATTTTTCTTGACGTCAGCAATGCTCATGCCGCACTCCTTACTTACTTAATATTCTTACTTGATATTGAATGATGAATCATTACAGATGAACGAGCGTACCTTCATCTTCGCCCATGACGACGCGCTTCAGCGCACCCGGCTTGACGATGGAAAACACTTTAATCGGCAATTTCTGGTCGCGGCACAACGCAAAGGCGGTGGCATCCATCACTTGCAAATGCTTGGCGATGACTTCGTCGAAAGTGATGGTAGCGTAGCGGGTGGCGCTGGCATCTTTTTTCGGATCGGCGCTATAGACGCCATCGACCTTGGTCGCCTTCAGCACGATCTCGGCACCGATTTCGGAACCACGCAGGGCAGCGGCGGTATCGGTGGTGAAGAACGGGTTGCCGGTACCGGCGGCGAATACCACGATCTTGCCCTCTTCCAAGTATTGCAAGGCTTTCGGACGAACGTAAGGCTCGACCACCTGCTCGATACCGATGGCCGACATCACGCGCGCGGTCATGCCGCCTTGACGCATGGCGTCGGCCAAGGCCAGCGAATTCATCACCGTAGCAAGCATGCCCATGTAATCGGCCGTAGCGCGATCCATGCCCTGCGCGCCGGGCGCGACGCCGCGGAAGATATTGCCGCCGCCGATCACGATTGCCAGCTCCACGCCCAGCTTCGCCACCTCGGCGACATCGGCCACCATGCTCTCGATGGTGGCGCGGTTGATGCCGTAGGCATCGTCGCCCATCAGGGCTTCACCGGAAAGCTTGAGGAGGACGCGCTTGTACGCTGGTTGGGACATGAACTGGGCTCCTTGTGTGTGTCCGATTTTCAAAAATAAGCACTACTTTAGCGCATCCGCCGCCTAGCAGTTTGTCGCAGGACAAACCTGCCATTCGGCCAAAAAAACGGGCCTTTCGGCCCGCTTTTCATTGCGCTTACGACTGTTTGGCTGCGGCGACCTGAGCCGCCACCTCGGCGGCAAAGTCATCCTGTTTCTTTTCGATGCCTTCGCCGACAACGAACATCGTGAACGATTTCACGGTGGTGTTGGTCGCCTTCAGCATCTGACCGACG
>JAFECY010000237.1 GCA_018241865.1 Pseudomonadota bacterium
AAAAGATAGCCATGAAAAACTTGTCGTTCGCTTTGATACTTTGTTCGTTGATGCACTGTGCCATTGCGGCAATCGGCGACCCTGTCGGCAAGATCGATCTGATGGACGGCGATGTCCATGTATTCGACAGTCAGAAAAAAGAACGATCCGTTCGCGTCAGTGATCCGATCAACGAAGGCGATAGCGTTGTCACCGGCAAGGATGGCGAGCTGCACATGACCATGAATGACGATGCGTTCATCGCCGTACGATCGAATTCAAACATGAACATTACCCGCTACCGTGCCGAGGGCGATGACAAGGATGAAGGCTTGATCGGTCTGGTGACCGGCAGCCTGCGCAGCATTACCGGCTGGATCGGCAAAAACAACCCCAAGTCCTACAAGATCAAGACCCCGACCGCCACTATCGGCATACGCGGCACCGATCATGAACCCAAGGTGATTCCAGATGGCAGCGACGAAGGCGAGCCGGGCACTTACGACAAGGTGAATTTCGGCGGTAGCTACATTCAGACGCCGGGCGGCAGCGTCGATGTGACGCCGAAGCATGCCGGGTTCGCGCCGCAAGCGAGACGGGGTGTCTTCGCGCGTCCGCGCCTGCTGGAAGGTATTCCCCGATTTTATCGCCCATCGCGGCACGAACGTTTGATCGAAGGAAAGCATGAGGCGATACAGCGCACACTGCTGCAACACCGCGAAGAACGGCGCGAACAGATCCGGCAGAAACGCCTAGAAAAAGACAAGGCCATGAAAACCGGCAAAGCGGATGCGCGCGACAGGCAGGTCATGCAGCGCGAGAAGCGCGCCGCGTTCAAGGAGCGTCGGCAGGAACAACGTGAAGCCAGACAGGCATCGATGAAGGCTAGGATGGAGGAAAGGCAACCAGAACAGGAACGTCGCAATCTGAAAAACAAGCGCAAGGAAAAATTGGAGCAGAAAGAAACGAAACATCGCCGTGAATGAACAGATCTGAACTATTCAGTACACGCAAACAAAAAACCGTTCAACATTGTTGAACGGTTTTTTGCCGCAAGCGGATCTGAATGCAGGGTAATCTTGTTAGTCGTCCTGCCGGAATTTCGACAGCCAGTGCTCCATCAGTTTGCCGGCCGCTTCGCGTCCGCCTAAGCCGAAGGACAGCGCCACGGCCACAGCGATGGCGCCGAGCGTCAGGCCGAATGCCAAGTTGACGATGTCGTCGGCAATGCCCATAGCGCGCAGACCCATGGCTACCACTAAGCCGAGAATGGCGAAGCGGGCGATGCGTGCTAGGCCGCGGCTATGGGTGCCGGTGGCGCGGTCAATCGCTTCATGTGCCATGCCTGCTAGCCAGAAACCGATGACCAGAATCACCGATCCCAGCAGTACGTCGCCGCCGAAGCGGATGAAGGTGGCGACGATGTCGCTCACCTGCGTGAAGCCGAGTTGGTTGGCTGCCTCCACGGTCGCAAACAACATGGCGAAAAACAGCGCCACCTTACCGACGAAGCTCGATGCTGATTTGCCCTCGAAGGCGTGAACGAGGCCAACACGTGCCGGCAGATTATCGAGGCCGATTGTCTGCAGCAGGCTGGCGAGCAGACGCGAGGCGAATGAGCCTACCAACCAAGTCACAGCCAAGATCAAACTCGCGGCGATGATGTGCGGCACGGCTGTGAGGAACATGGTCAGCATGTCAGTAGCCGGACGTGAAATCGCCTCAATGTGTAGCGCGTCCAATGCGGCGATCAACGACGGCAGAAATACCGCGATGAACACCAGCAGGCCAGCCATATGCGACAAACGCAGCGTGTCGGTGATGCCGGCGTTTTGGCCGATATTGTCGATGCCAGCCGTGCGGAGTAAATTGCTGACGAGATTGCGCAGCACCGTGGCGACGATCCAGCCGACGCCGCCGATCACCAATGCGGCGACCGCGTTGGGCAGGATGTCGAGCGCCTTGGCAACCATGTCGCGCAGCGGATCGAGCAGACCCTGTAGCTGCAGGGTGCCCAGCACGGCCGGTACGAATAACAGGATCACCAACCAGAACAGTGCCTGCGCTAAACCGTCGCTGAGCGGTGCCATGCCGGCATGTTCTGCCAGTTTTTCATCTAGTGTAGTTTTGGCCAACACGCGTGTGACGACGGCGCGCACCAAACTAGCCAGCAGCCATGCCACCAATGCCAGCACCAGCGCGGCGAGAATACGCGGCGCATAAGAGAACATCTCAGTGAGGAGTGCGGCGAACGGGCCGGACACCATGGCCAAGTTGAGGGAGTTGAGCACTGCGACGAAGGTGAATAGCAGTACCACCCAGAACAGGGCAATTGCCACCGCTTTTTCCAGATCGACCGTTTTTTCGGTTTGTCCGGTCATCTTTGCAAAGCAGCGATTCAATCCCGCCATGCCCAAGCCGCGTCGCACACCGGCGCGCACCAGCACCGCAAATACCCAACCCAGCACGAGTATGGCTAGCGCTCCCAGTAATTGCATCATATTGCCGCCGAGGCCGGATTGCACTGCGGCCCACATACTGTTCCAGTCCATCATGTCATCCTCCTGTTTTATTTAACGGGATTTTCCTGTTTTATTTAACGGGATTTTGCATAATGACTGCATGGGGAGACGCTTGTCAACCGTGAAGAAATGTCGATAACACAAGACTAAGGCTGTGCTGAATAAGTGTAGCGAGCGAGACAGGCTGTGCCGCGCAGATTACTAAGCCGAATCCTTATCGTCATAGCCGGGCGCGCGCGGTAAATTCCACTTATAGCGCAACGAGAAATAACGAAGCGCGAAACACACTCCCAAAGCGAGCCAAGTTCTTGTGCTCGAATCCCATCCGAGGCTTTCTCCAGCCACCTCGATGCCCGCGCCGATCAGTGCAGCCGACGCATAGATCTCGCGTTGCAAAATGATCGGCACTCGGGTGAGCAGCACGTCACGCGCCACGCCACCACCCACGGCGGTGACGATGCCCAGCAATATCGCGACTTCGGCATTATGGCCGTAGATCATGGCTTTTTGTGCGCCTGTGACGGCGAACAATCCCAAGCCTAGAGAGTCGAAAAAAATCACTGGATGTGCCAAGCGCGCCACCAATTTGCCAGCCGCTATCGTCATCCATGCCGCGATCATGGCTACGGTCAGATAGCGCCAGTCGGTTAGCCCGGCAGGCGGAACGACGCCTATGCACAAGTCACGCACTATGCCGCCGCCGCAGGCGACCACGAAGGCGACGACCATGACGCCAAACCAATCCAGCCCACGGTTTCTGGCCGCGATCGCGCCACTGATGGCAAACGCGAAGGTGCCGGCCAGATCAAGCGCCGTGAATAGGTGATGCTCATTCAGGGCTGAAAGTGCCAGCGCATGGACGTTGGCGCTCATGAGAAATGCCGCCAGATGCGGATGAATGTCAAGGTGAGTTGTAGCGTGTTCATGGCGACTCTCTCGTTCCGCCCACATCCTTCGACACATCTTTGAACTGGTGTGCGCCTGTCGCCAGAGTCACATGAGTCGGCGTGAACATGTCGATGCCGTTCTCGTCGAAAACGTCGAGCACATTGCGCAAAATTGCGGCGTAGAGCGCGGCTACGGCGAGCGGGTTGTTGCAATAAGCGTTGAGCTCGTAAGTCACGCCGACGTTGCCGAGTTCCAGTTCGCGCACGAACGGTGCCGGTTGGGTCATCAAACCGGAGGTGCGCCGCGCTGCCTCGAGCAGCATCGCTTCCGCCTGTCGCCACGGTGTTTCGTAGCCGACGACGACCTTGGTGTGCAAGATAAGCCCCGAGCTGCCGCACAGTGCGCTGTAATTGATGACCTCCTTGGCCATGACGGCCGAGTTGGGAATGGTGACCTCTTCGTTTTTGATCGTTCTGAGATGGGTGGCTTGCAGACGCATCGCGCTGATTTGCCCCAAATTCCCGGCAAGCATCACAAGATCCCCAACCTTGAATGCGCGTCGGTAAATCAACAGATAACCGGCGATGATATTGGCGATGGCCGACGAAGAACCGAGCGAAGCAACGATGCCTAGGAAGAGTGTGATGCCTTGGAAAGCCGCAGTGCTCGAACCGGGAATGTAGGGGTAGCCCACTACCAGCGCCAATACGACGACCACCAAGCGCAGCAGTTTGTAGGTAGGCTGCGCCCAGTCGCGGTCGAATCCGGCAAACGTCAGGCTGTTGATGATCGCCCAAAATTGACCCACATTGTGCAGTAATTTTCACTGAAATTTGACCCACGTGATTGAATCGCCTGCTCAGGAAATGAGCAGGAGGACCAAGAGTGATCACAGTGGGCATGTTAGCCAAGATCAGGC
>JAFECY010000238.1 GCA_018241865.1 Pseudomonadota bacterium
AGCCGGTCCCAAGGGTATGGCTGTTCGCCATTTAAAGTGGTACGTGAGCTGGGTTTAAAACGTCGTGAGACAGTTTGGTCCCTATCTGCCGTGGGCGTTGGAAGTTTGAGGGGGGCTGCTCCTAGTACGAGAGGACCGGAGTGGACGAACCTCTGGTGTACCGGTTGTCACGCCAGTGGCATTGCCGGGTAGCTAAGTTCGGAAGAGATAACCGCTGAAAGCATCTAAGCGGGAAACTTGCCTCAAGATGAGACTTCCCGGGAACTTGATTCCCCTAAAGGGTCGTTCGAGACCAGGACGTTGATAGGCTGGGTGTGGAAGCGCAGTAATGCGTTAAGCTAACCAGTACTAATTGCCCGTGCGGCTTGTCCCTATAACCTTAACCGGTATAGGCAAGTGTTTATGCGTATGCCAGATCGATGGCAATCACGCCCGCAAAATATGTAGTACCCCCATATTTACTACGAAAATTCCAGATTGCGTTGCTTGCGACCACCAGTGTAACGGCGGCCACATGCAACTCTACAAGTCATGCCTGATGACCATAGCGAGTTGGTACCACCCCTTCCCATCCCGAACAGGACCGTGAAACGACTTCGCGCCGATGATAGTGCTGCAACCAGTGTGAAAGTAGGTCATCGTCAGGCTCTTACCCCAGAAACGCCCCTCACTCGAAAGAGTCAGGGGCGTTTCGCTTTGGAAGACGCAGACTGCACAAGCAGTCCTCCTCCCGCATGCGGCTGCGCAACAAGCGATCAATAGTGCGTCACTCGATCCAGTTCGCGGCGCGGAAGACGGCGCGATGCCAGAGGTGGAGCCGATCTTCCCGTTCGCTTTGCGTCATCAACGGATCGAAGTGCCGTTCGATCTGCCATTGCACGGCGATTTCATCACGTGATTGCCAGAAGCCGGTGGCTAGGCCGGCCAGATAGGCTGCGCCCAGCGCGGTGGTTTCGGTGATGGTCGGCCGGATCACCGGCACGCCGAGAATGTCGGCCTGGAACTGCATCAGGAAGTCATTACGCGCTGCGCCGCCATCGACGCGCAGCTCGGACAATGGGATGCTGGCGTCAGCCTGCATGGCTTGCAATACATCCGCGCTCTGGTAGGCAATGCTTTCCAGTGCCGCGCGGGCGATGTGGGCTTTGGTCGTGCCGCGCGTCATGCCGAACAGCGCACCGCGTGCATAGGCATCCCAGTAGGGCGCCCCTAGGCCTGCAAAGGCTGGTACCAGCAAGACGCCACCATTGTCCGGCACACTGCGCGCCAGCGGCTCGATTTCGTCGGAACTGGAAATGATGCCCAAGCCATCGCGCAGCCATTGTATCGTGGCACCGGTCATGAAGACGCTGCCTTCCAGCATGTAACTAGTCGTGGTTTGCCGCTCGAGGTCTAGCGTCCAGCCGACTGTCGATAGCAATTGCTGGCGTGACGTGGTGGCTTCGCTACCGGTATTCATCAGCATGAAGCAGCCGGTGCCATACGTGTTTTTGGCCATGCCGATTTGGTGGCAGGCTTGGCCGAAGGTGGCGGCCTGCTGGTCGCCGGCCATGCCGGTGATGGCGATCGGTGCGCCGAACCATTCCGCATGGCTGTGGCCGATGTGGCCGCTGCTAGGGACGATTTGCGGAAGCACAGCATGTGGAATCTGCAGCAAATTCAGCAACTCCTCATCCCATTGCAAGGTATGCAAATTAAACAGCAGGGTGCGCGACGCATTGCTGGTGTCGGTCACATGTGCGCCACAGAGTTTGTAGGCTAGCCAGCTATCGATTGTGCCGAAGGCCAGTTCGCCGCGTTCGGCGCGACTGCGCGCTTCTGGAATATGATCCAGCAACCAAGCCAGCTTGGTGCCGGAAAAATAGGCGTCGATGACGAGGCCGGTTTTTTGTTGGAACAATGGCGCTAGCCCGCGTTCGCGCAACGCATCGCAATCGGCGGCGGTACGGCGGTCTTGCCAGACGATGGCGTTGGCGATGGGTTCGCCGCTGGCGCGATCCCACAACACGGTGGTTTCGCGCTGGTTGGTGATGCCGATGGCGGCAATGTCCGACGCGCGCAGGTGACAGGTGGTGAGCACTTGTCGGGCGACAGCCAGTTGCGTTTGCCAGATGTCGTTGGCATCATGCTCGACCCAGCCCGGTTGCGGGAAAATTTGTCGAAACTCTTGCTGGGCGATGCCGCAGATGCTGCCGCGACGATCGAACACGATGGCGCGTGAGCTGGTGGTGCCCTGGTCAAGCGCGAGGATGAACTCTGGCATGGCGGTCTCCGAACGATTGCGCCGACTATCGACAGCGCCGGGGCTTTTTGTGATGATACTGCAGCTTTTCGCATCGCCATCGCAGGATTACACGCAATCACGAACAGGACATCAACTTTATGCACACCACTACATTGCCGCGCATTGCCTTTCTCGGCATCGGTCTGATGGGTCGGCCGATGGCGACGCGCTTGCTGCAGGCTGGCTATCCATTGACTGCGTGGAATCGCACCCAGTCCAAGGCAACCGAGTTAGCCACTTTCGGCGCAAGCGTGGCAGCGACGTCGGCTGAAGCTGTGCGCGAAGCCGACATCGTCATCACCATGCTGGAAGCCGGGCCGGTGGTTGCCGCAGTCGTCGCTGCCTCCATACAAAATTTGCAGATTGGTACATTGCTGATCGACATGAGCTCAACTCGCCAATCAGAAGCGCAAGACTTGCACGCCATGCTGGCGGCACGTGGCGTGGCGTGCCTCGATGCACCAGTGTCTGGCGGCGTGCTGGGTGCGGAGGCCGGTAATCTGGCGATCATGGCAGGCGGCAGCGCGGCCGATTTCGCGCGGGCTGAGGCGGTGTTGCAAGCGATGGGGCGGCCTGTGTTGGTCGGTCCGGCCGGTTGCGGTCAGTTGGCCAAATTGTGCAATCAATTGATCGTCGGCGGCACGCTCAGCATCGTCGCTGAAGCTCTGTTGCTGGCGCAGGCAGGCGGTGCTGATCCGGCCGCCGTGCGCGCGGCGCTACGCGGCGGCTTCGCCGAAAGTCGCATTTTGGAAGTGCATGGGCAACGCATGCTGGATCGTAATTTCATGCCGGGCGGTCAGGTCAAAAGTCAGGCCAAGGACATGGATAACGTGCTCGCTGCTGCGGCCGCTGCAGGGCTCCATCTACCGATGGCGGAACTGGTGACGGCGCATTATCATGGCATCCTCGATACCTTGCCGCATGCCGATCAGTCGGCTGCTTTATTGGCGCTGGAGCGTCTCAATCCGGGCAAGCGAGTCGGCAACGGTGTAGATCGATTGCCGGACTAATTATCTCACCGCGCCAAATCAATTCACCCACTTTAGACATTGACGATGCAGGAAAATCCGCAAGCCACACCGCAAACGATTTCGCAAGTCCCCGCCAACTGGTCATCCATGTGGCGATTGGTCGCCCCCTACTGGCGATCGGAAGAAAAATGGCGGGCGCGCGGTCTGCTTGCCACGATCATC
>JAFECY010000239.1 GCA_018241865.1 Pseudomonadota bacterium
AAATTTCTCAACTTGCTTGATCGAACATTAAGCAAATTGCCGTCTAGCTCGGTTGTGGCGATTGCGCTGATATTTTTGTTCACGATAGGCGTCGTTGACTATTGGGCCGGAGCCGATATTTCACTTTCCATTTTTTACCTTGTGCCCATCGGCATGGGCGCGTGGTACACCGGTTGGCGTACTGCGGTTTTTCTTTCGGTGTTGTCCGCGATCGTCAACCGCATTGATGATCTTGGAACAGGATTTTCCAATCAACATTCATGGCTGGCTATTTGGAACGTTGCGTTGACGCTCATTTTTATGCTGGTATTTTCTTATCTCCTCACGCTCTTGCGAGGCCGTTTGGAATACGAAAATCACCTTGCGAGGACAGATGTCCTAACGGGTGTTTGCAACCGCCGATCAGTCATAGAAAAGCTGGAATACATGTTGGAGTTGGCAGCAAGGGAACGGTGGCCGGTATCGCTGATTTATGTGGACGTGGATGACTTCAAGCAAGTGAATGACAAGAAAGGGCATGCTGAAGGCGATAAAATTTTGCGTCTTATCGCTTGCAAATTGAACGATTCGCTGCGGCAAACCGACATTGTCGGACGGCTCGGCGGTGATGAGTTCGCCATGATTCTTCCGCACACAGACCGGCAGACGGCAGCGCATCTTATTCAAGATTTACACCGAAAACTTGAGCAGTCCTTAGCGGATGGTGGTTTGTTGGCCACGTGTAGTATGGGATGCGTAACGCTGCATGCACCCATCTCCGTTGAAATGGCATTGAAAGAGGCGGACACACTGATGTACCAAGCGAAGAAACAAGGAAAACGGCAAGTAGTCTTCGCGGAGTCCGAAACGTAATGCGATACGTCATTTGATACGCAATTCAACAGGCATCAACCGACATGCTATGTGCTGATGCAGTGTATGTAGGAAGAAAAACGTCTGGCGCGGTCATGTGCGCCAGACGTTTTCTTTTCAGGCCGTCGCTTGTTGCACGAGGTTGTTGCGAGAAGCTTTCGCTGTCGTACTCGCTTTTTCCACATCCATAATGCGAACGAATTCGGTCTGGCCAAACGGCAACTGGATTTCGACCACACTGCCAACCTTGCGGCCGATCAGCGCCATGCCGATTGGCGCCAGCACGGACACCATCCCGCTTGCTTGATCGGCTTCCTCTGGCGCGACGATGGTGACGGCGTGTTCTTCTTCCGATCCGAGCGTGCAATAGTCCACCCGCGCGCCGAGCATGACGCAATCATTCTTGCGCGTATTGGCGGACAACAAAATGGCGTTTGAAATGATGTCCGTCAGTTGTTCGCCGGGATTGAATTTCAAATCCCGTACGCGCAGCAGTCGTTCGGCCAGCCGACCTAGGATGGCGGCGTCGTGTTGATTCAGGTAGCGTTCAAATTTCATGGCGATAGCTCTCCGCGGCCTTACCAAGGGTGGCTGGCCGAAATGGTTAGTGGCGACCGGGTGCAAATAGGTGCGGCCGGTCTGATACAGAGGGAGTAGGCTCGGGAGTGATGAGGCGGGTCGTTAGACCCTGGTTCTTACACTCGCCGAGCCTAAGAAAGGCGGGCGAGGTCTCTGGCGAGGAGCGCGTCGCCCATATTCACCGGGCGTGACAAGTCCTTGTCCAAAATGGGACGTGCCGGACATGCATTACGCAGGGTTGGGCAGGACAGGGTCATGGTGTGGGCGTGGCTTGCTGAAATGAATGGGTACGCTTCGAGTATACCGGACAAGGAATTCGGGTCAAGCCGCGTACTCGTCTGAAAATGGGAAGGCTGCTTCGCTTATTCAATGTGGCAACATGCTTTGCCTACATCGGCGTAGTGCAGATGATGTGATCCGCGATTATTTTTTCAGGCGCGCGATTTTTTCTAGCAAGGTTTTCGGTACGTCGTAAGTCGGGTAGGTCTTGTGGAATTTTTCCCATTCTTCCCATGCTTCTCGTTGTGAGCCAGCGTCGATTTTTTCCTCGATTTTTTTCAGCCAGTCTCGTGCCGGTAGCGGAGCGGCGATCGGTTGGGCTGCGCTGACTATATCGGCTGCATCGGCTGCAGCGCCTGCTACGCTGGCAGCCGGCGCATAGGGTTTTGCTGTGTTATCCGGTTGTGATCGGGCCAGCGCTTTCGGCAAGATAGTTGGTGCAACTTGTGCCGGTGCGGCAGCCGCTTGGGTTTCTGCGCTTGGGGTATTGGGAGAGGGTAGCGGGGCGGGCATGCTGGGCGCGATGCCGCGCGTGCTGTAGCTGGCCGCGTCTGGTATGTCGGCTTTGGCGATGATGTCGGCGCGTGCGGCCTGCTCGGCATGCATGGCCGCTTTTTTTTCTTTTTCGTGCTGTGTTGTTTCGCTACGCGCAGTGGCGACGCGTGCGCTTTCTCGTGCGGCTTGGGCGGCGGCTTTTTCGCGCATGGCAAGCGCTGCGTCCTTGCTTTCGCCGGTAGCAGAGGCTTGCGCCAGTTGCATGTCGGCTTGCTTTGCTGTCGGAGCAGTCGCAACAGGCGGTGCAATGGGTGTTGTGGATGCAGCGATAGAAGTTCCTGCAGTCGCTGCCGGTTCCATCGGCGCTTGCGCTACCTGCAGCGGTGCGTCCGTCGAACTGGAGCCATACTGCTTCCAGATTAGAGACAGACTTAACAGCGCGGCGGCGGCCATGGAGAGCGGCAACTTCCAGCGCGTGAGGAAAGAAGAGCGGCGCGTACCGTTGGGGAAGGCCGGATCGTTGGCGGCGGTATTCGTGTTGGTATCCTGCAGCGCGATTTCAGCGTCGCGCAAGATGGCGGCATCCAGCGCCGCCGA
>JAFECY010000023.1 GCA_018241865.1 Pseudomonadota bacterium
AACGAGCTGGTCAAGCTGGTCAACAAAGTCATCATGGATGCTTACCGGCAAGGCGTGTCAGACATCCACATCGAACCGCGCCCCGGCAAGGAAAAAACGCAAATCCGCTTCCGCAAGGATGGCTCGCTCGAAAACTATATCGAAATCCCGGCCAGTTACCGCAACGCCATCTCGGCACGGATTAAGATCATGTGCGATCTCGATATTTCCGAGCGTCGCAAACCGCAGGACGGCAAAATCAAGTTCAAGAAATTCGGCCCGCTCGACATCGAACTGCGCGTCGCTACGATCCCATCGGCTGGCGGCGTCGAAGATATTGTCATGCGTATCTTGGCTGCCGGCGAGCCGATCCCGCTCGATAAACTCGGCGTTCTGCCGCACAACTTGGCGCGCCTGAAAAATGCCGTCAGCAAACCTTACGGCTTGTTTTTCGTCTGCGGCCCGACCGGCTCCGGCAAGACCACCACCCTGCACTCGGTGCTGAATTTTCTCAACACGCCCGACACCAAAATCTGGACTGCCGAAGATCCGGTCGAGATCACGCAAAAAGGTTTGCGCCAAGTGCAGGTCAACAAGAAATCCGGCCTTGATTTCGCCACCGCCATGCGTGCCTTCCTGCGCGCTGACCCCGACGTGATTATGGTCGGCGAGATGCGCGACAAGGAAACCGTGTCGATGGGCATTGAAGCATCGCTGACCGGTCACTTGGTGTTCTCCACTCTGCATACTAACAGCGCGCCGGAATCCATCGTCCGCCTGCTCGACATGGGCATGGATCCGTTCAACTTTGCCGACGCCCTGCTCGGCATTCTGGCGCAGCGTCTGACCAAGCGCCTGTGCGGCAAATGCAAGATGGCTTACAACCCCGGGCCGGAAGAACTGCAACAATTGCTGAAAGAATATTGCGAGGAATTACTCAACACCGAAAATTTCCGCAAGGATCCGAAAGCTGCGTATGAAGCGGTATTCGCCACGTGGAAAAAGAACTACGCCAATGAACAGGGGCAATTCACGCTGTATAAGGCAGTCGGCTGCGCCGAATGCTCGGGCGGCTACAAGGGCCGGGTCGGCCTGCACGAGCTGATGGTTGGCACCGACCGCGCCAAAAAGCTGCTACAGGAGCACGCACGCGTAGCCGAACTGCTGGCGACGGCGCTGGATGATGGCATGATAACGCTGAAGATGGATGGCATCGAAAAAACCTTGTCTGGCATCACCGACATCAAACAGGTGCGCGCGGTCTGCATCAAGTAGCCCCAATCCAACAAACAATACGTCATGTTCCGCAAACTCGCCATCAGGCTGCATCTCACCATCAGCCTGATTTTTATTTTGTTGACGCTGCCAGTCATGCTCACGTTTGTCGTGGTCAGCTATCAGGCCAACC
Organism: Pseudomonadota bacterium; assembly: GCA_018241865.1. Taxonomy (GTDB): domain Bacteria; phylum Pseudomonadota; class Gammaproteobacteria; order Burkholderiales; family Burkholderiaceae_D; genus Paucimonas. The sequence goes on from JAFECY010000023.1 coordinate 1,388, forward strand.
TGCGCCTAAGTACCGACCATTCCAAAAAATTCATTCAAAAATCGCTGACCGATACGGTCATCGCCGCTACTCGTATCTTCGATCCGATGCTGACCACGGTACGCACGGCAGCAACCCTGATGCGCGACCAGCCGGATTACTTCCGCCGCGAATCCTCCGCCGATTACCTGAGTGAAATCGTGCTGCTGAACGAAGCGGTATATTCCGCCTATGCCAGCTTCGATGACGGCTCTTTCCGCCAGGTTCGCCGCGAAGTCGCCGGCTTTCGCATTTTCGGCGAACCATCGCCGCCTGGTACGCAGTTCGTCAGCCGCTACCTCGATACCAAGAAAAACGCGCAGTCGGTCGATAGCTACACCTTTCAATCGACATGGGGACACAAATTAGGCGAGCGCTCCGGTCCGTCCAACTATGATCCTCGCGCTCGTGGTTTTTACAAAGATTCCGTCAGGCTGCAAGTCCCTAATATCTCCAATCCCTACCTGTTCGCCAGTTCCGGCGAGTTGGGTGTCACCGTCAGTGCACCGGTCATCCGGGCGAAACAAACCATCGGTGTGGTGGCGGCGGACTTCACGCTCAAAACTTTGTCGCAGTATCTATCAGACAATCGGGTGTCGCCCAACAGCCTCACCATCATCGCTGACGAAGCCGGCGGCGTGGTGGCGCATCCCGATTTCAACCAAGTTCTAACACGCAAGAACGACGAACTGGTGCAGAACCGACTCGACCGCCTGCCCGATCCGCGTATTTCCGCCGCGCTGACCGAACGCCTGCGCACGCACCAAGATCGCTTCCGCTTCCGCGCCGGGCCAGACCAGACAGAGTATCTCGGCATCTTCTCGCCCTTTCCACGCGATTTTCGGAAAGGTTGGGAGCTGCTCATTATTGCGCCGACCGACGATTTCATCGGCGACATCAAACGCACCAACCGCGCCTTGGTGATCTTTGGTTTGGTTGCATTATTGCTGCAAATGTATTTGATCCATCGCCTGTCACGCGCACTATCGCGGCCGATCGAACAACTGGCGGACGAAGTGACATACATCCGCGAATTCCAATTCGAGAAAATCCGCCCGGTGCAATCGCGGGTAAAAGAAATCAAAAGCTTAGCCGACGCCGTCGGATTACTCGGTCGCAGCCTGACATCGTTCACATCTTATGTACCGAAAGGCTTGGTGCAGCAACTAGTCAAGTCTGGGCATGGCACCAATCTGGGTGTGCAAAGTCGTTATCTGACCATGTTCTTCACCGACATCGAGAAATTTTCCACCTTGTCGGAAGTTGAACCTTCGCAGCAACTGCTCACGCGCGTCTCGGAATATTTTTCGACCATCACCCAAGCAATCGAGCGTGAACAAGGTACCGTTGACAAATTCATCGGCGACGCCGTCATGGCCTTTTGGGGCGCCCCCAGCACCTTGGACGATCATGCCTATCACGCCTGCGTCGCGGCGATTCGCGCCCAGCGCGGCATGGCGTTAAAAAACCGAGAGTGGGCGGCGCGCAACTTGGCACCGCTGAAAGTGCGGTTCGGCATTCATGCCGACGCCGCCTTGGTCGGCAACATCGGCTCGCCAGAGCGCATCAGTTATACCGTCATGGGCGATGGCGTCAATGTCGCCTCGCGGCTGGAAGGCATCAATAAGGAAATGGGCACCTGGATCTGCGTCAGCCACAACGTCTATCGCGAAGCCGGCGAACGACTGTGGCTGCGTCCGATCGACAGCGTCACCGTCAATGGTCGCAAAGGTGCGATCCTGATCTATGAATTACTCGGCATCCGCGACGCAGGAGAAGAACTGAGCGCCAGCCAAACCGATATCGAATTGTGCGACATGACGATCAAGGCCTACGAACACTACGCAGCAGGCCGATTCGATGCCGCGACCGATGCCTATCGCGCCATCTTGGCACGTTTTCCGACTGACAAGGTGGCGCAGCGCATGCTGGACAAATGTCTGTCGCCCACCGCTCCCAAATCCGCATGAAGAACAACACGTTACGCTCCCACCTTTGGCACTGCCTCTGTACTTTATTCGTTGCGAGCTTGCTGACTCAGCCAGTTCCAGTTTCAGCGCGTGACATTGCGGCGATTCGCGCCAGCGGCAAGTTAGTCGTGGCGGTGCCGGACGTACGTACCCCACCTTTCTTTTTCGAGGACCAAGGGGAATTGAAGGGGCTGGATATCGATCTGGCGAAATCGGTGGCCGAATCGCTAGGCGTCAAACCGGTATTCAACCGCGAAGCCAAGTCTTTCAACGGTGCCGTGCAACTGATTGCCAGCGACCATGCCGACATGGCAGCAGCTAAGCTCAGCCGCACCCTACCGCGCGCGCAAACCGTGTTATTCACCGATCCCTACATCGTGCTACCGCATGCTCTATTAGTAAATCGCCTGCGTTTCGCCGAACTCGCACGCGGCCGTCCGGTCGCGCAAGTGTTACAGCAATTCAGCGGCACGATAGGCGTGATCGCCAAGTCGGCATTTGTCGATTTCGCCCACACCAATTTCCCATTGGCGAAAATCGTCGAATTCGATAACTGGGATGCGGCAGTCGATGCCGTTTCGGCCGGCAAAATCACTGCCGCTTATCGCGACGCCTTTGAAATCAAACGCATCTTCAAAGTCAGGCCGGATCTGGTTTTGACCGTCCGTTCAGTCATCATCGAGGACATCACCGATACCATCGGCATTGCGGTCGGCGCCAACAGTTTTCATCTGCACGCGTACTTGAATTTGTTTCTGAGTCAGAAAAATATCAAGTATTCTTCCGATCAGATTCTCAGCCGTTACGAAAAATTCCTCCAATAGGCCGGCCATGCGCTTTCTAAAAAAACTGGCGACCAGTCCTCTCACCATCATCGGCGCAATCTTGGCCGGTGCGCTGCTCGGCCTCTACGCACCGGCGTTGGCCAAAAACCTAAAATTCATCGGCGATATCTACATCGACCTGTTGAAGATGATTATCTTGCCCTTTTTGGTGTCGGCAGTCATCGTCAGCATCAATCGCTTGGCGCGCGACCCGTCGGCCTCCCGCTATCTCGGCCGGATCGCACTTTGCTTAATCGGCGGCATGGCACTGGCCGGCTTCGTCGGCGTGGTGTACATGTACCTCGCACAGCCTGGCAGCCATCTCGACCAGAGCGCGCTGCACGCTTTTGGTCGCTTAGTGCAAGCCGATGCATCCGGCGTCGAAACCAGCATCCGTTTGTTCGCCCCCACCGATTCGAGCAACCAGAACAACATGGCTTCCGGTTTGTTGATGCGACTGATTCCAGACAATATTTTCCACGCCCTGTCCTTCGGCGACACATTGAAAACCCTGTTCTTCGCCCTGATGTTCGGCTTTGCCTTGGCAACCGCCCCCAAAGAAAAATCCATCAACTTCATCGAATGTTGCGAAACAGTGTTCCGCGCCTGCCAGCGTTTGACCACTTGGTTACTGTATTTTTTACCAATCGCCTCGTTCGCGCTGGCGGCAGATCAGATCGCCGGAACGGGCTTGGAACCGCTCAAGGTGATGGTGCATTTCATCATCGCTTTCACCGTCGTCACCGCGCTCCTGCTCGGTGTTTGCCTACTTATTCTGTATCGCAAATCGAACCAAACTTTCATGAGCGTGCTACGCGCGCAGGAAGGCCCATTTTTCATCGCCGTCGCCACTCGTAACAGCGCCGCCTGCATGCCGGCGATGATGACTTCGCTGGTGGATCGGCTCGGCTTCAGCAAGAGCGTCACCGAGCTGCTGGTGCCGCTCGGCACTGCCCTATTTCGCGTCGGCCCCACGCTCTACTACTGCATGGCCGCCATCTTCATCGCCCAACTTTACGGACGCGAATTGTCGATGGGCGATTACGGCATCGTCCTACTGGCCTCGATGATCGCCGGGTTTTCTTCGACCGGCATGAATGGCATCGTCACCATTTCGCAAACCACCATCGTCTGTTCGTTGCTCGGCCTGCCGTTCGAGGCGGCCTTCGTGCTGTTCGTTGCAGTCGAACCGATCTGCGACACCCTGCGCACCGTCCTGCTGGTGTTTTCCATCAACGCCCTGACCGCGCTGATCGCGCCATTGGAAAATGAAACGGCAGACACTTCTCTGCCGCAAGCGAGCACAGCATGACGACGCGCCCCGAACAAGCGCCACTACTCGGCATACTCGGCGGTATGGGACCGCTGGCGACAGTCGATTTTCTCGGCAAGCTGACCCGCTCGTTACCAGTCACCTGCGACCAGCAACACCTGCCTTGGATCACGCTCAGCCAACCCGGCATGCCGGATCGCAGTCAATCGATTCAGAATGGCAGCGACGCGCCGCTTCCCTATCTGCGTCAGGGTGTCGCTTGGCTGGCGGAGCAGAATGTCAGCCTGATCTGCATCCCTTGCAGCACCAGTCATTTTTGGTTCGACCAAATGCAGGAAGCCAGCACCACTCCCATTCTGCACATTGCGGATGCAACCATCGAAGAGCTCCGGCGCGACACAACGCGACAAACCGGACCAATCGCAGTGCTAGCCACACGCGGCACCATCAAATCGGGCATCTATCGGGATCGTCTGTTGCAGGCGCAGTGCGCACCAGAGGAATTGAGCGAAGCGGATCAGACAGCGGTCGATGACATCATTCGTGCTGTAAAAACCGGCCATCTCGCAGACGCCCGACTCAACATGCACGCGTTACAGACACGGCTAACGCAACGCGGCATCGGCACGGTCATCCTCGGCTGCACCGAATTGCCACTCGCTCACGACGCTGCCAACGCGCCACTGGTAGGTATCGACGTCACTCTCGCACTAGCGCGCACTGTCTTGCGTCGGCTCGGCTACACACCGCGCGAAACCGACTAACCGGCTAAAACGAAAACAGCGCATCAAGATGCGCTGTTTTTTGTTTTCACGTCCTGTTAACGCTCTTAACGTCCCTTTTCACGCCACTGCCGCGCTGTCTCCGGCGCTACCGGCTGACCGAGCAAGCCCTTGTCATACACCAGTGCCAAGCGACGCATGGCCGGCTTGTAGCCTGCATTGGCGGATTTCGTCAACCAAGTCATGGCCTGACCGTCATCTTGGCTCACGCCTTTGCCTTGTTCATACAGGCGCGACAAATTGAATTGCGCCAAACCCAAACCTTGATCGGCCGCTTTGCGATACCACTCTGCCGCCGCGCTGTAATCTTGCGCCAGACCGCGCCCTTCGGCAGTCATAAAACCGAGATTGTTCTGCGCCAACGCATAATTTTGCTCCGCCGCTTTTCTGTACAAGGCCACGGCCATGGCATCATCCTTGGCCACGCCTTTGCCGCGCGCATGGAGATAGCCCAGATTAGTTTGCCCGGCAGGTGAACCCTGATCGGCCGCCTTGCGATACCACTCCACCGCCTGCGCGAGATTCACCGGCACGCCACGACCATTCTCATACAGAGCGCCGATATTGCTTTGGGCTTGAGGAAAATTTTGATCGGCAGCCTTGCGATACCAGTTCATGGCTTGTGCATAATCCCTTTGCACACCCAGCCCTTCGTCATAAAAATATCCCACCGAAGTTTGCGCCGGCGCAAAACCTTGGGCGGCAGCCTGCCGGTACAGACGCAGCGCTTGGACGTAATCAACCGTCACGCCCTGTCCCTTTTCGTGCATCAAACCAAGGTAATTCTGCGCCCTAGCGACACCTCTCGCGGCATCGCCGGAAAATTCTTTGTAGGCCAAGGCATATTCGCCGCGTTGATACGCCGCTCGACCCTGCTCGACATCAGCGTGCGCAGCCAGCGCCAACGCTCCTAGAACCGCCGTGACGATCGCCTTGCTGATACACCGTTTCATACTGTTTTCCTTTGGACTGAAAATGCGTGGATTTTGTGCGAATGGTTTTTTTGAAAATGCCTATACTGAAAGAAAGTTACAAAGCCACGATACTGATGGTCAAGATGGAGCGTAAGTAACAAGCCTGCAATATGAGAGTTTTATTATGCAACAGAATTTTATTTTCAAAGAAATCATTTCCAAATATAAAAATTGCCCTGAAACTACGTTAGTATACTGATCGTTTTTCCAATTTTGCATCTCGGCCATTCTGGGGTGTGCAAATAGTTTTTAACACTTCATCCACTCGCAGCACCAACTTCTAGGGAGACCAATCATGCAAAATCTGAAGAATAAATTTTCCTTCCGCCAAGCCGGACAGGGCATGACCGAATACATCATCATCGTCGCACTGATCGCCGTCGCAGCAATCGGCGTGTACAGCATGTTCGGCCAAACCATCCGTGGCCAGGTCGCTGGCTTGGCGGGTGAAGTCGCCGGCACCGGCGCAACCGCTGGCAAGGCCGCCGCCTCCGCCGCCGCTGCTTCCGCCGTGACCAAGGCCGAACAAGGCAAGGGCATGTCGAGCTACGACGCCGGCAACGCGCCGACTAAGTAATTCTGCACTGAATCGTGCTTCCCCATGACATTGACGTCATGGGGAATTTCTCCATCGTGATGTTCATGTCGATCCGATAGGCGAGCGATCGTGTCTTCTTTCGCCTCCATCAGGAACCAGCGCGGCCAAGCGTTGGTTTTCTCGCTGATCACCGTCTCCATCATTTTGCTGGTGATGGTGTCGATGTACACCATGGGTCAGCAGTCCATCAACAAGATGAAACTGCAAAACACGGTGGATGCCGCGGCCTACAGTGCCGTGGTGGCCGAGGCACGCGATTATAATTTTTCCGCTTACACCAACCGCGCCGTTATCGCCAACCAAGTTGCCGTCGCGCAAGTGGTCGGCATTACCTCTTGGGCGCGCAATTATGCCGGCACCTACAACGGCCCCTCGTCTTGGGTGCCACAAGTGCTGACTTCCCTCGGTGGGCCGCT
>JAFECY010000240.1 GCA_018241865.1 Pseudomonadota bacterium
CATCCATCGCGTAGGGAAGGGGCGGCAGAGTGTGTTCCATAACGTTTCCTTTCTTTTGTTCTGGGAGGGTGTTGAAAGCCCTTCATTCTATGACGAATGCGGATCGCTTGCACTGCACCTATTCCATATTTTCCTGTACTGCTGCAATGCCGACTTGCGCCGTACCTTGCGCCAGCCGCACGGTGATAGTTGTGCGCGGCTGCAATTGCTTCGGCGCACGGACGATGTGGCCGTGCGCATCGGTCACCATCGCGTAGCCGCGTTCCAGCGTGCGTTGAGGATTGAGCAGTGCCAGTTGCGCCGACCATGCCGCTAACGCCTGCCGTTTTTGCGTCTGCGATGTCGTCATCGCGGTATCGAGCCGGCGTGCTTGATCGCGCAGTTGCGTGCGTTGCGTTGTCACATTCGGTAGGTGCGCGGCGAGGCGCGTGCCGGCATGACGCAAGGCGTGCCGCGCTTCTTGGATCGGCTTGCGTGCGGCATGGCCGAGGCGCGACTGCAGGTTGTGCAACTTGAGCCGTTCATGGCGAATCACGGCCAGCGGGCTGTGCAGGCGGCGGGCGAGGTGATCGAGCGTTTGCCCGCCGTCGCGGCATTGGCGCTGCATGGCGCGGGTCAAATCGTCGGCATGCGCTGCCAGCGTCGCCAGCCAGTCGGCGCGTGGCGTGGCGGCTAGTTCGGCGGCGGCGGTCGGGGTCGGCGCGCGCAGGTCGGCGGCAAAATCGGCTAGGGTGAAATCAGTTTCGTGGCCGACGCCGGCAATCACCGGCATGGCGCAGGCGACAATGGCGCGCGCTACCTGTTCGTCATTGAAAGACCACAGGTCTTCGATGCTGCCGCCGCCGCGACATACCAGTAGCACATTGCATTCGGCGCGGGTGGACGCGGTGCGAATCGCCTGCGCGATTTTTTCCGCCGCGCCTTCGCCTTGCACCGGGGTCGGGTACAGGATCACGTTGATGTGCGGTGCGCGCCGTTTGAGCGTGGTGAGGATGTCGCGCAAGGCCGCCGCTTGTGGGCTGGTGACGATGCCGATGGTGCGCGGAAAGTCCGGCAGCGGCCGCTTGCGCGTCGCGTCGAACAAACCTTCCGCCGTGAGTTTTTCCTTCAAGCGCAGGAAAGCTTCATACAAATTGCCCATGCCGGCGCGGCGGATCGCTTCCACGTTCAACTGGTAATCGCCGCGTGGCGCGTACAGCGTGACGAGGGTGCGGACTTCGACCCGGTCGCCTTCTTTGGGCGTGAAGCCGGCATGCTGGGCGCGGCCGCGGAACATGACCGCACGCACCTGGGCGGCATCATCCTTCAGGGTGAAGTACCAGTGGCCGGACGCGGCGCGGGTGAAGTTGGAAATTTCGCCGGCCACCCACAGCAAGGGGAAGTTGCGTTCGAGCGCGCGGGCGACGGCCTGGTTGAGGGCGGAGACGGTCAGAACGGCGGGCGTGGCGTGGCTTTCGGCGGGATTCATGCGGTCTGGATGGCGTTTGATGACAGGGCTTTCCACAGTCTGCGTGAATTGTCACATCGATGTAACACTATGGGAAGCGATCGGAGATTTATTTCAAGTTATTGATTTTAAAGGGAATTCGGATTTGCTGCTTTTCTGTGCAGCGAGGAAAAAATCTTTTGAATCAACCACTTCCCTCGCTTCAATCGATTTGCCCACAAAGTTATCCACAGAATATGTGAAGAACTGGTGCGGAAAATTTCTGCCGGCGTTCGCACCCGGCGATTTGCGATGAGGCTTGCCCGCGCGGGCTCAACACGTTACATTCTGCATCCAATACTTTTGCATCGTTTTAGGAGTGTCTTTTGTTCGCCATCATTCAAGCGGCGGGCTGGCCGATTTGGTTGCTGCTCGTCGCGTCCGTCATCGCCCTGACCCTCATCATCGAACGTTTATTGTACCTGCGCCGCAGTCGCATTCTGCCCCCCACTTTGCTGCAGGAAGTCATCCGCGTGTATCACAACGGCAAAATCAACGCCGATGTGATTACCCGACTTGAGCAGAATTCCCCGCTCGGCCGCGTGCTGGCCGCCGGCCTGCGCAACATCGATGCGCCGCGCGAGGTGATGAAGGAATCGATCGAAGAAGCCGGACGCGGTGCCGCGCACGAACTGGAGCGTTTTCTTACCACGCTCGGCACCATCGCGACCTTAGCGCCGCTGATGGGTTTGTTTGGCACGGTGGTCGGCATGATCGAGATTTTCGGCGCACAAAACGCCAGCGGCAGCAATCCGGCGCAACTGGCGCACGGTATTTCGGTGGCGCTCTACAACACCGGATTCGGTCTGGCGATCGCCATGCCGGCGCTGGTGTTCTATCGCCACTTCCGTGCGTTGGTGGACAGCTTCATCGTTGATATGGAGCAGCAAGCGGTGAAATTTGTCGATACCGTGCACAGCGGTCGCAAGTAACCAATACGCACAATACGCAGAAAGACAGACGCGCATGGCAATCGATTTTCGCAGAGGCAAGGGCAGAGAAGACCCGGAGATCAACTTGATCCCGTTCATCGATGTTCTGCTGGTGATTTTGATTTTTCTGATGGTCACGACCACCTACAGCAAATTCACCGAATTGCACATCACGCTGCCGACCGCCGATGCCGAAAAAGCGGCAGACCGGCCGTTCGAGATCAATGTCGGCGTCGATGCGCAAAATCACTACGCCATCAACAACGCCCAGGTTGCTTATCACGATGCGGCCGGTTTGGCCGACGACTTGAAGCGCATCGCCAACGAAGGCGGCGAAAACCGCAAAGATCCCGTGGTCATCATCAATGCCGACGCGGCAGCGGCGCACCAGACGGTGATTAACATCTTGGAAGCGGCGCGTTTGGCCGGTTTCGAGCGCGTCACCTTCGCCTCGCAATCCAGCGGCAAGAAATAGCGCGGTCTGCCGCTCGCCATTTTGCCTGGGCCCATTCCTCCGCTTAGCATACTGCTGCCACGCATCTGGTTGCGGCGCGGGCCGCTGGCTTGCCTGCTGTTGCCGCTGTCGCTGCTGTTCGGTTTGCTGACGGCGATCCGGCGTGGATTGTATGCGTGCGGTTGGCTGACTTCGACCAAGTTGCCGGTGCCGGTGATCGTGGTCGGGAATATTTTTATCGGTGGCACCGGCAAGACGCCGTTCGTCATCTGGCTGGTGCAGGCTTTGCAAAAAGCCGGTTATGTGCCGGGCGTGATTTCGCGTGGTTATGGCGCTGCTGCCGATGCGCCGCGCGCGGTCGATCCGACTGCAGACGCCGCGACCGTCGGCGATGAACCGCTGCTGATCGCAAGCCGCGCCCACTGTCCGGTGATGGTCGGTCGCCAGCGCGTTGCTGTTGCACAGGCGTTGTTGCGGGCGCATCCAGAAATCAATGTGATCGTTTCCGACGATGGTTTGCAGCATTACGCCATGCAGCGCGATATTGAAATCGTTTTGTCCGACGAGCGTGGCAACGGCAATGGCTGGTTGTTGCCAGCCGGCCCTTTGCGCGAGCCGGCCGGTCGGCGACGCGACTTCACCGTGTTGAACGGAGCACAGCCGTTGCCCGATATGCCGGCAAGCGCCAGCCGCATGCAGCTTGAAGGCGCCGTAGCAGAACGGATCGATGGCGCAAAAACGCTGCCGCTGGAAGCTGTGCCCCGTGTGGCGAGTGTGGCGAATTTGGCGTGTGTGCATGGAACGTTGGGTGCGCATGGCGAGCCGCGCATCATCGCCGCCGCCGGCATCGGCAATCCATCGCGTTTCTTCGCTTTGCTGCATGCGGCAGGGATCAACTGCATTGATATGCCGCTGCCCGATCACTACGATTTTTCCGTCAATCCGTTTGCCGCGATCAAGGCCGATGCCATCCTGATTACCGAGAAGGATGCAGTAAAATGTCGCCGTATCGATGCGCTGAAAAATGATCCGCGTCTGTGGGTGGTGCCGGTGACGGCGCGTGTCGAAGGCGCATTGCTCGAACGATTACTGGAGAAACTCCGTGGATAACCGACTGCTTGATATCTTGGTCTGCCCGGTCTGTAAAGGGCCGTTGACATACGACAAGAAGGCGCAGGAACTGATCTGCAATCCCGACAAGTTGGCCTATCCGATTCGCGACGGTATTCCCGTCATGTGGGCCGACGAGGCGCGTTCGCTGGAACCGCAGCAACCGACTGTCTGACGCGCCGGCGCGGCTGTTTTTCATGTCTTTCACCGTCATCATTCCCGCCCGTTTAGCCTCTACTCGCTTGCCGAATAAGCCGTTGGCCGATATCGCCGGCAAACCGATGGTGGTGCGCGTGGCCGAGCGTGCGGCGCAATCGGGTGCGGCGCAAGTCATCGTCGCTACCGATCATGCCGACATCGTCGCCGCCTGCAGCGCGCATGGCGTGGCGGCGCAAATGACGCGCGCCGATCATCCTTCCGGCACGGATCGTATTGCCGAAGTGGCGGCTGCCCTTGGCTTGGCAAATGACGCCACAGTGGTCAATGTGCAGGGCGACGAACCGCTGATCGACCCCGCCTTGATCGCCGCCACTGCCGCGCAGATTACGGGCGAAGTAGCGATGGCGACTGCCGCCCATCCACTGGATGATGTGACCGATGTTTTGAATCCCAACGTGGTCAAAGTGGTGCTGGATCGTGCTGGTCGCGCCCTGTATTTTTCGCGTGCCACGATTCCTTGGCACCGCGATGGTTTCGCGCACGGCGCGCAGATTTTGCCATCCGGCTACCGGCCTTTGCGTCACATCGGCTTGTACGCCTATCGCAATGATTTCCTGCAGGCGTATCCGCAATTGGCGGTATCGCCGCTGGAACAGATCGAAATGTTGGAACAGTTGCGCGTGCTGTGGCACGGCCATGCGATCGCTGTGCATGTCACCGATACTGTGCC
>JAFECY010000241.1 GCA_018241865.1 Pseudomonadota bacterium
CCGCGCACTTCGTCGTCGCGCCATTTCGCGCCTAGGTCGCTGCCCATCATCTGGTGTACGCCCTGAAATACCACCTTGCGTTCGCCGCCCTGCATCCACAGTACGCCTTTGTAGCGCAGCATGGCGGGGCCGTGAACTTGCACCAGCGCACCAAGAAATTCATCCAGCTTCAGGCTATCGAACGGGCGATCGCTCTTGAAGATAAAAGCGGCGATGTCGTCGTGATGGGCGTGATGGTGGTGTGCATGGTCGTGGCCATGGCCATCATGGTCACAATGCTCGTCGCAATCGTGATGGTGGTGCGCTTCTTCTTTCAGGAAATCCGGGTCGATTTCCAGTTTGTCGTTCAGGTTGAAACCGCGCAGATCGAGCACTTGATCCAGTGGCGCGCGACCGAAATCCAGCGTGAGGATGGGTGCGCGCGGATTGATGTGTTTCAGGCGTTGGGTCAGTGCTGCGATTTCCTTTGCGCTCACGAGATCGGTTTTCGACAGCAATAGGCGATCGGCGAAGCCGACTTGCCGCTGCGCTTCCTCTTGTGCGTCGAGTTGCTGCATGGCGTGTTTCGCATCGACCACCGTGACCACTGCGTCGAGTAGATAGTGCGCGCCGACTTGGTCGTCCATGAAGAAGGTTTGCGCCACCGGCCCTGGGTTGGCGAGGCCGGTAGTTTCGATGATGACGCGGTCGAATTGCAGTAGGCCGGCGGCGCGTTGCTGCGCCAGATTGTTCAGCGCCACGATCAAATCGCCACGCACGGTGCAGCAGATGCAGCCGTTGTTCATTTCGATGATCTGTTCTTTGCTGTCTTGAACGAGGATGTCGTTATCGATGCTTTCCGGGCCGAATTCGTTTTCGATCACGGCAATTTTGAAACCATGCGGCTCTTGCAGAATGCGATTGAGTAATGTGGTTTTGCCGGCGCCGAGAAAACCGGTCAGAATGGTAGCGGGGATCAGAGACATAGTGGCGACTCGCGGAATGGTGAGGCCGTCATTTTACGCCGCTAGCTTATTTTTTTCGGGCGCGTGGATGGGCGGCGTCATAGACGCTGGCCAGTCGCTGAAAATCGAGCGCGGTGTAAATCTGGGTCGCCGCAATCGAGGCGTGCCCCAGCATTTCCTGTACCGCGCGCAAGTCGCCGGACGATTGCAGCATATGCGACGCAAAAGAATGGCGCAGCATGTGTGGATGGACATCGGCCGGCATGCCGAGCGCCCGTGCGTGTGCCTTGATGCGTATTTGCACCAGTCGCGGCGAGATGCGCGCGCCGCGTTCGTTGAGAAACAAGGGATGCGGATCGGTTTTCACGAGCGCACCACGCATGGCCAGCCAAGCCGATAGCGCTTGTAGTGCCGCCGCGCCGACGGGTACCTGGCGTTTCTTGCCGCCCTTGCCGGTGACGCTCACTTCGCCGGACGCGAAATCGATCCAGCCTTGAGAATGATAGTCGCCTTCCTTTGCATAACGCACATCGAGTTGCGCCAGTTCCGAGACGCGTAAGCCGCTCGAATACAGTAGCTCGAACATCGCGTGGTTGCATAGCGCGGCCGGACTGGCGGCGTCTTGATGTGGATGGGTTTGCGACACCAAGCGTACGGTGTCATCAACCGACAGCGCCTGCGGTAAATTTCTGGCGCGCTTGGGCGCCTTGATGCCATCAACCGGATTCGCTGTCAGTGAGGTTTGTTCGGCCAGCCAAGCAAAGAAACCGCGCCAAGATGATAGCTTGCGGGCGATACTGGCAGCGTTCAAGCCTCTGGCGTGCAACTGTGCGGCGAATTTGCGTATGTGAACGTGGGTGAGCGATGTCAGCAACGTGTCGCTGTTGATGGCTTGCGTCAGTGTCGCCAGTTCGGCTAGGTCGCGGCCGTAATTGCTGATGGTGTGCGGGGATAGTTTGCGCTGGGTGAGCAGGCTGGCGAGATAGCCATCAATCCATGTTTGATTGGCGTTCCCGCTCACCGCATGCCTCTTGCTTAATCCAGCAAGCAGCTCAGCGCCGCACCGGCCGTGTCGCCGATTTTTACCAAGAAATCGGTCGCCATGTCGGCGGTGAAGCGCGCCGGGTCCGGCGCGCCGAGCACCAGCAGGCCGAAAGCTTCGGTGGCGTCGCTGCGGCGCAGCGGCAGTATGGCGATCGACTCGATTGCTTGCGCTTCGTCGATCCAGGCGGTGACTTCAAAATCGTTGTTCTTGCCGCAGAAAGGGGCGCTCAGGCCGTTGGCGAATAGCTTGGCATCGTCGGATACACCTTGGGCGAACCAACCATGCGCGAAATTTTCCGCTACGCCCCAGAGGCGCAGGGTGGCGTAGGGCACGTCGAAAATGGATTGCAGACCGTCGATCAGCACATGCGGCAGATCGACATCGTTGCGCGCCAGCAGCAGAGAACGCGCCCATTGCTGGAATTTTTGCGTGATGGCGTCATTGTCTTGGGCGATGCGCAACAGTTCGGCCAAGCGCATTTCCAGCGCATGGTATTTGTGGCGCAATACTTCCATTTGCCGTTCTTGCAGCGATACGGCGCGGTTGCCGAGAGTGCTGGTCAGTTTGACGCTGGAGAGTAACTCCGCATGTTCCTCAAAGAAATGCGGATTGTTGGACAAATATTGGGCGACGGCATTGGAATCCATGGTCATGGCGCTCATAAAATCAGGGTGGTCGGATTGCGGGGAATTGTACCTTGCCGCGCTGCTGCGGCATACCGGTCAAATCTCGATTTCGCCTTCAAAGACAGTGACTGCCGGTCCGGTCAGCAAAACCGGTTCGGCGCCGCCCGCCCAAGCGATCGATAGTTCGCCGCCACGGGTTTCGACCGCCACCGGCGAGTCGAGCAAGCCACGGCGGATGCCGGCTACGACGGCGGCACACGCGCCGGTACCGCAGGCCAGGGTTTCGCCGGCACCGCGTTCATATACGCGCAATTTGATGCGTTGGCGGCTCAGGATTTGCATGAAACCGGCGTTGACGCGTTTCGGGAAGCGCGGATGATGTTCAATCACTGGGCCGTCACTCGCTACTGGCGCGTCGTCAACCTGATCGACCACTTGCACCGCATGTGGATTGCCCATCGAAATAGCCGAGAACCAAAGTGGCTGGTCGTTGATTTGCAGTGGCCATAGGCTGTCTGCCCCTTCGATTCTGCTGGTGAGGCCGGTCGAATCGAAGGGCACGCGCGCCGCGTCGAGCACGGGTGCGCCCATATCGACGGTGATGCGGCCATCCGCTTCCATGCGCGGTTCGATGACGCCCGACATCGTTTCGACTTTGATTGCGCGCTTGTCGGTCAAGCCCTTGTCGATGACGAATTTAACGAAGGCGCGCGCGCCATTGCCGCATTGCTCGACCTCGCCGCCGTCGGCGTTGAAAATGCGGTAGCGGAAATCGACGCCGGGCGCTTGCGCTTTGTCGATCACCAGCATCTGGTCGGCACCGACGCCGAAGCGACGGTCGGCCAGTTGCTGCCATTGCGTCGGTGTGAGGTGAATGGACTGGTGGATCGCATCGAGCACGACAAAATCATTGCCGGCACCGTGCATTTTGGTGAATTTGATTTTCATGTGGTGATTATAAACTGCGCCACTTCTGCACTTTGCGCGTCAGTACAAGCCGGGGCTGCCTTCCGGCCGGGTTTTGAAACGCTTGTGCGTCCAGAAATATTCGGCTGGCGCTTCCAGCACACGTTCTTCGATGAAGGCATTCATGCGCCGGGTGGCGATCACGATGTCGTCGCCCGGATACTCTTCCCATGCCGGGTAGAAGCGCACGTTCCAGCCTTGGTAATTCGGCAGGTAAGTGGCGATCACCGGGATGACTTTGGCTTGGGTGGCGGCGGCAATGCGTGCCGGCGATGTCAGGGTGGCGGCGGGGA
>JAFECY010000242.1 GCA_018241865.1 Pseudomonadota bacterium
CGAGTCATTTCATCGACCACGTCCGGCAATACCAGATCGGAATCGACGCCACGCAAAACCAGCACCGGGATATCCAGTTGATCGTAGGATGCCCAAGAATTGTAATCCTCTGGATGAACAAAGAACTGTCGCACCATGGCCGGATCGTAATGCGTGGTGATCTTGCCGTCGGGCAGACGGCGGGTCGAGGTTTCCGCCATGCGTCGCCATTGTGCGTCACTTTGCCAGCCATAGGGCTGATAAATCACACGCAGATAGGCTTCCAACTCGCTGACGGTATCGAAAATTTGCGGATTACCGGCATACGATTTGATTCGCTCCAGCGCTGCCGGTGCCAGCACCGGCGCATTGTCATTCAGTATGAGATGGCTGATGCGCCCACGCAGCGTGGTGGCAGCGGCGCGCGTGCCGATGGCGCCGCCCATCGAGGTGCCAACCCAGCGCATCTGCTGTATGCCAAGCTGATCGACCAGAGAACGGGCGATGTCCGCATAGAAAGCCAGACTATATTCCTCGTCCGGTCGCGGGCTCCACTGGGAAAAACCACGCCCGATGGTATCGGGCGCGATGATGCGATAGGTGTTGCGCAAGACCTGCGCTAGATCGTCGAAATCGCGGCACGTTCTGGCTAAGCCGTGCCACAAAATCAGTGGGGGAGCATTGCGCTCGCCCCACTCAACAAAATGTATTTCACGATCACAACAACGCAGATAATGCGACCTAGGTTGCATGCCTGCTATTTTTTCTTCTTCATGGCAAAGATGCGTAGCTTGCCGACGATGCCCATCGGCAGGAAATACACCGACAACACGAACAAGATACCCAGCCACAACATCCAGCGATCCGGCGTCAAAATGGCCGACAACACCGGGATATTACCTGTGACGCCGGATGCCATTTTCAGCAAATCTTGCAGATAGTTTTGCGCCAACAGGAAGAAGGTCGCGCCGCACACCGCGCCATACATCGTCCCCATGCCGCCGATCACCACGATCAACAGAATGTCGATCATGATCGTAAAGGACAGCGAAGTATCCGGGCCGTTATAGCGCAACCACAATGCCAGCATGCAACCGGCCAAGGTGGCGAACAGCGCTGCCAAGATGTTCGACCAGATGCGGAAAATCACGATGCGATAACCGATTGCTTCGGCACGGAAATCGTTTTCGCGGATCGCTTGCAGCACGCGGCCAAAAGGCGAGTTCACGATGCGCAGCATGGCCAAGAATAAGAATATCGCCATGAAGAACAACACGTAATACGTCAGGATTTTGCCGTTGATTTCCAAACCGAGAATAGGCTTGTCGAACAGCATGTAAGCATGCGAGAACAGTTCCGGCAGTTTGAAGTTCAAACCGTCGTCACCGCCGGTGATGTCGGAAAACTGTCCCGCCATGGTCAAAAATGCCGATGCCACTGCCAGCGTAATCATGGCGTAGAACAATGCTCGCACCCGCAGCGACATCAAGCCGATCACGAAGGACAACACCAGTGACATCGCCAATGCGCCGCCGACACCGATCAGAAGACTGTCCCAGCCGGGCCCCATCTTCGTGCTGGCAACCGCCACACCATAGGCACCAATACCGAAGAACATGGTGTGAGCAAACGAGAAAATACCCGTATAACCGAGCAGCAGATCGAAGCTCGCCACCAGCACGATGAAGTACAGGATGGTGGCAGCGACGTTGATCGCCTTCGCGCCGGGAATGACGAAGGGTTGCAGGAACAAACCGATCACGATAGCGATCAGAATCCCGGTCAGTATTTTGCTGCGCGGGTAATCGTTGGAAAGGATGCGCGAGATCATCGATTGGTTACCTTATAAAGACCGTTAGGACGCCATGCCAAAATGACGACCATCAACAGAATGGTTGAAACGAGGGCCACCTTCGGTATGGCGTAATTGGTATAGGTGTTCACCAAACTCACCAACAGCGCCGCCAAGAAGGAGCCGCCGGTTGAACCCAGACCGCCGATAATAATCACGATGAAGACCAAGGTATTGACCCCGGCACCCAACTGAGGAACGATGCCTTGGTTATACAAACCCCACATCATCCCGCCCAGACCGGCCAGCGCGGCACCGGTGATGAACACGCCAATAAACAAAGTCTTGATGCGGTAGCCAAGGCTTTCGACCATTTCGCGGTCTTGCACGCCTGCGCGAATCAGCAGACCGACCTTGGTGCGATTGAGCACCAACATCAGGACACCGAATACGATCAGGCCGATCACTACAGCGAACAAACGGAATTTTTCGACCACGGCGTCACCCAGCAATACCGAACCATTCAGCGCTGTCGGCAATAACATGGGCTTCTGTTCCGGGCCCCAGAACACTTTGATCAATTCCTCGCCGACCACCATGCCGCCCATGGTGATGAGAATTTGCATCAGATGCAAACCATATACACGTCGGATCAGAACTTTCTCAAATATCCAGCCAAGGATGCCCGTAGCCACCATAGCAGCCAGCATCGCCAGCAGCAAAGCACCAATGTTGGAGAACAAGTTGTCCGCGATCATCATGGACTGAATCGGCCCAAGACCTAACACCGTCCACGCAACGAACGCGCCGAAGGCGATAAACAATCCGTGGCCGAAGTTCAACACGTCCATCAAGCCAAAGATCAGCGTCAAACCGGACGCGATGATGAAATAAATCATGCCCATTGCCAAGGCGGCGAAGGTCAAACCGATCCACGTGCTAAAGGCGCTGTCCCAAGAACCAAAGTAGCCGATCAAGGGAAAACCCAACACGACAATGATCGGCAACAGAGCTAATGGTGCCCAATCGATCTGTTTTTTCGGTATGGCTCGCGCTTGGCTGTTTTTTGCAATGGGGAGTTCTGCTGTGCTCATAGTGTCCTCATTGGTGAGCGTCTAAGGAAAGGCCAAGCAATCGCGTCTGCAATGCTTGATCTTCTGCCAGTTCAGCCATTTGTCCACGGTGCACGATCACACCGTTGTCCATGATGGCCACCGTATCGCCAAGTTGCTTAGCGAAATTGAAGTTTTGCTCCACCAACAAAATCGTGGTGTCAGTCTGCTTCAGTTCACGGAAAGCCGAGATCATGTTAGCGATGATCGCCGGCGCCAGACCTTTGCTGGGCTCGTCGATCAACAACAGCTTGCGCGGCTCAACGATCGCGCGCGATACGGCAAGCATCTGTTTTTGGCCGCCGGACAATTTACCGGCCGGATGTTCCCAAAACTTCTTCATCGCCGGGAACAGGGAGAAAACCCACTCTAATCGCTTATGGTCGATATCCTCGGCCTTGCGCGCACCGCGTGCAGCCAACACCATGTTTTCCCGCACCGTCAGATCGGAGAAGATGCCCATATTTTCTGGAACATAAGCAATGCCGCCAGCCGAAATATCGGGCGTGGCCCTGCGCGTAATGTCCTGACCATCAAATGTGATCTTGCCTTTGGAGGCTTGCCACAAACCCATAATGGTACGCAGGCAGGTCGATTTGCCAGCGCCATTGCGACCGAGCAGCATAGTGAGCTCTCCACGCGGGACATGCAGATCGACGCCGTGCAGGATGTGATATTGGCCAATATGGGTATTGACCCCTTCGAGTTTCAGTAATGGTTCGCTCATGCGGCTTCTCCAACGGGCGCGAGGCCGAGATAGGCTTGCTGGACGACGGGCGAGGCAATCACGGTTTCTGGATCGCCGTCGGCCATCAGGGTGCCGTTGTGCAACACGATGATGCGATCGGCGAGTTCACGCACCACATCCATCTTGTGTTCCACCAGCAGAATAGTTTTGTCTTGTTTGGTTTTCAGTTCGCGGATCAGATCCAAGATCACCGGAACCTCATCCACGCTCATGCCGGCGGTAGGCTCGTCGAACATATAAACCTCTGGATCGAGCGCAATCAACAGGCCGACTTCGAGTTTGCGCTGGTCGCCATGCGACAACGCTGCCGAACGCACATTGCGCTTGGCCGTCAGCGACACGCTTTCCAACACTTGGTCGGCGTGCTGAATCAAATCTTTGTGGTGGCTCCAGACATTCCACATGTCCAGACCCAATTTAAACCGTGCTTGCAGTGCCAAGCGCACGTTTTCCATCACGGTCAGGTTCGGGAACAGACTCGTCAATTGAAACGCGCGGCCAAGACCGGCGTGCGTGCGCGCCGATGCCTGCATGCGGGAAATATCCTTGCCGTTCAACAACACTTGCCCGGCGCTGGCATTCAACTGCCCGGAAATAAGATTGAAGTAAGTGGTTTTACCGGCACCGTTCGGCCCGACGATTGCGGTCAAGGTGCCTGTCTTGAAGGCACACGATACCGAATTGACTGCAACGTGGCCACCAAAACGGATGGTCAAATCACGTGTTTCCAATGACACGGCGTTGGCTTTTTTCTTGCCACCCGTACCTGCTTTTTTTTCAGACATTGCCGAACCCCGCTAAAAAAATCTGGTAAGCACGAACTGGAACCGGCATACGCCGATCCCAGTTCGTTGCGCTAGGCTATGCGGCCCGATTAACGCTTGTTACGGATAGGGACATCCATTTCTTCGGGTTTGATTTCGCGTACCAGCTCAGGCACGGCCCAGGCGAAGGCCGGGTCGTTCTTGATGCGGAAGTGGTACATCGATTGCATCGCTTGGTGATCTTCCTTACGGAAGGTCATCTTGCCTTTCGGCGTCTCGAAGCTCATGCCTTCCATGGTGGCGATC
>JAFECY010000243.1 GCA_018241865.1 Pseudomonadota bacterium
GGAACAGAATATGCCGGCGTTGTTGGCGTTGATCGGTATCTGGAATCGCAATTTTTTCAACGATGCCTCACATTACATTGCGCCCTATCACCAAAATTTGCGTGGCTTTCCTGCTTACTTGCAGCAACTTGACATGGAAAGCAACGGCAAGCAGGTGGCGCAGGACGGTACGCCCTTGCCGCACGCCACTTGCCCGATCATCTGGGGCGATGTCGGCACCAATGGCCAGCATGCTTTTTTCCAGTTGCTGCATCAAGGCCGCGATGTGGTGCCGGTCGATTTCATCGCTGCGCTGAAATCCAGCCATGATTTGAAAGGCCATCACGCGATACTGCTGGCGAATTGCTTTGCCCAATCGGAAGCGCTGATGTTGGGCAAGCAGGCCGACGAGGTGCGCACCGAATTGACAGAACAAGGACTCGCCGCCGAACAGATTGCCGCGCTACTGCCGCACAAACTGTTCCCCGGCAACCGACCGAGCAATACCATCCTGATGGAACAACTGACGCCGGCAACGCTGGGCGCATTGATCGCGCTGTACGAACACAAGACATTCGTGCAAGGCGTCATCTGGGGCGTCAACAGTTTCGATCAATGGGGCGTGGAACTGGGCAAGGTATTGGCGAAAACCATCCACGCGGAATTGACGGATGCCGCGCCAACACAACAGCACGACGCCTCCACACTCGGTTTGATGGCGCGCGCCAAAACCGCGCTCTGACGCCGGAACACCTCAACACAAGGTTTGCATCATGGCTCTCGCAGATTTCGATCTGATTTTATTCGGTGGCGGCGGCGATTTGGCGATGCGCAAATTGCTGCCGGCCTTGTATGCACACGACCGCAACAAACAATTGCCGCAAAACGCCCGCATACTCTGCGTCGGCCGTCACGCTTGGAACCGCGAAACTTTTCTGGATGTTCTGGACAAGGAAGCCAAGCCGCACATCCCCACTGCCGCGCAAGAACCGGATATCTGGAAAAATTTTTGCGCGCGCCTGCACTACATCGTGCTCGACGCCAACGATCCGCACAGCTATCAGCCTCTGGTGGCGGCGATGCGTTCCAACCCGGATTTGACGCGCGTGTTTTATCTGGCGACGCCGCCTTCCTTATTCGCCAAGATATGCCACAACTTAGCGGAAGTTGGCCTGACCAATGCTCACTCGCGCGTGGTGCTGGAAAAACCGCTTGGGCGCGATCTCGCCAGCGCGCAACAAATCAATGCCGAAGTCGGCCGCGTCTTCAGCGAATCGCAGATTTACCGCATCGACCATTACCTCGGCAAAGAAGCCGTACAAAATTTATTGGCTCTGCGCTTCGGCAATATCCTGTTCGAGCCGTTGTGGCGGCGCGAATGGATTTCGGATGTGCAAATAACCATCGCCGAAGAACTGGGCGTGGGCAAGCGCATCGAGTATTACGACAACGCTGGCGCACTGCGCGACATGCTGCAAAACCACTTGCTGCAATTGCTGTGCATCGTCGCCATGGAGCCGCCGCTGAGCGTACAGGCCGATGCTGTGCGCGATGAAAAACTCAAGGTGCTGCGTTCATTGAAACGTTTCACGCCGACCACGCTAGCGCATGACGTGGTGCGCGGCCAGTACCGCAGCGGCCACGTCAACGGCACTGCCGTGCCGGGTTATCTGCAGGAGGGTGCGCCGGCTGATTCGCGTACCGATACTTTCGTCGCATTACGCGCCGAGATCGATACGTGGCGTTGGGCCGGCGTGCCGTTTTACCTACGCACCGGCAAGCGCATGGCCGATCAGTTAGCGGAAATCGTGGTGCGCTTCAAACCGATTCCACATTCCATCTTTGCGCAAAATACGTCCACCTTCCAGCCGAACTGTCTGGTAATTCGTCTGCAGCCGGATGAAGGCTTACAACTGAACTTGATGGCCAAGACGCCGGGCGACCGCATGCGCCTGAAACCGGTCGAACTAGAACTGGATTTCCGCGAACAGTTCAAGATGCCGCGCATGGAAGCCTACGAGCGCCTGCTGCTCGACGTATTGCGTGGACAGCTCACGCTATTCATGCGCAGCGACGAACTGGAAGCGGCGTGGGAATGGGTCGAACCGATTCTGCATTACTGGGAGCAAGAGCAAACCGAACCCGCCCCCTATGCCGCCGGCACATGGGGACCGGCCGCCGCCAGCGCATTGATCGGCCGCGACGGCCTGCAATGGCGCGAAGAAGCCTTGCCAGAAATTTAGAAGAATATGCTGCTCGACTCCATTCGCACCCAACTCGATTCGCTTTCCAAATCGGAACGCAAAGTTGCCATCGCCGTTCTGCAAGAGCCTAATTTAGCAGTCGCCGGCAACATCACCGCGCTAGCCAAAAGCGCGCAAGTGTCGGAGCCAACCGTGGTGCGCTTCTGTCGCACCATCGGCTACGAAGGCTGGCATGAATTTAAGCTCAAGCTGGCACAAAGTCTGGCGCTGGCGCTGCCGGGCGCGGACGAGACACTGGCTCCCGGCGATCTCGCCACCGATCTGGTCAACAAAATCTGCAGCCGCTCGATCAACACCCTGCTCGACCTGCGCAACAATTTGCACCCGGAACCGATCCAGCGCGCGCTCGATATTTTGGCGCGCGCCAATAAGATTGAATTTTATGGCCAAGGCGCATCCGGCATCATCGCCGCCGACGCCCAGCACAAATTCTTCCGCTCCGGCGTGCCGACCGTAGCCTACTCCGACCCACACATCCACAGCATCGCCGCCTCGTTGCTGGACAAAGGCGATGCGGTGGTCGCCTTCTCGCAGCGCGGCGGCAGTGCGGCGCTACTGGGCAGCGTGCGACTGGCACGCAAAGCCGAAGCCGACGTCATCGTCATCGCCCCCAGCGGCACGCCGCTAGCCGAGCTGGCGACAGTGCTGGTGCCGATCGACCTCACCTTCAACACCGACCCCTATTCGCCGATCTCATCGCGCTTGGCGCACTTGGTGGTGATTGATATTCTGGCTGTCGGCCTAGCGCTGAAACGCGGCCCGGAAGTACGCAAGAAAATGCTCGACGCACAAAAAGCATTGCAGAAAATGGATATGCCGTTCGATACTTTTCTGTGAACTCACCCGTACGCCCCCTCCCCTTCAAGGGGAGGGAGTTTTTATCGAATTGCGTACAATAGACGCCTGTCTTTTGCCCTAACGCACACTCACCATGAACCAGCTCGATCAACTCAAGCAATACACCACCATCGTCGCCGACACCGGCGATTTCCAGACGATGAAAGCCTTCGCCCCGCGCGACGCCACCACCAATCCCTCGCTGATCCTAAAGGCAGTGCAAAAAGATGCGTACAAGCCGCTACTGGAACAGGCGGTGCGCGATCATGGCGGCAAATCGGTCGATGCCATCATTGACCATCTGCTAGTCGCCTTCGGCTGCGAAATCCTGAAACTGATCCCCGGCCGCGTCTCGACCGAAGTCGATGCCCAACTTTCCTTCGACACCACCGCCACCATCGCTAAAGGCCGCGCACTGATCGCGCTGTACGAACAAGCCGGCATCACCCGCGAACGCGTGCTCATCAAAATCGCCTCGACTTGGGAAGGCATCCGCGCCGCCGAAGTGCTGCAACAGGAAGGCATTCGCTGCAACATGACGCTCTTGTTTTCGCTGCCGCAAGCCATCGCCTGCGCCGACGCCGGCGCGCAACTGATCTCGCCCTTCGTCGGCCGCATCTACGATTGGTACAAAAAATCCACCGGCCAGGAATACAGCGGCGCCGACGACCCCGGCGTGCAATCAGTCAAGCGCATCTACGACTATTACCGCAAATTCGGCTACCCGACAGAAGTCATGGGCGCGAGCTTCCGCAACACCTCGCAACTGATCGAACTGGCCGGCTGCGACTTGCTGACCATCAGCCCCGAGCTGCTGCAGAAACTGGCCGACGCCGATGCGCCGCTCACGCGCAAGCTGAGCCCGGAAGCCGCGCAAGCGAGCGATCTGCAAAAACTGACGCTGGATGAAAAAGCGTTCCGCTTCATGCTGAACGAAGACGCGATGGCGACCGAGAAGCTGGCGGAAGGCATCCGGCTGTTCTGCGCGGATGCGGTGAAGCTGGAGAAGATGGTGGCGGCGCTGCGGTAAATTGCCAAGAAATGTCGTTGGGTCCAACGCTTGAAAATTACGAAAGGTAAATAATGGCAATCTGGCTTATCCGTGCCGGCTCTCATGGCGAGTATGAACAAAAATTCATCCAAGAAAATCGTGTCTTCGTAACTTGGGATGGATTGGATGTGAATTTAGGAAAACTAGCCGATCGACCAGAGCTGGTTGCCGCGATGATGCAACGCTACCCTGACGCCAAACCAGGCAGAATCAAAAATTGGGTCAGCCAAATATGGCCGTTCGCGCATGAAATGAAAAAAGGGGATTGGGTTGTTGTTCCACTCAAATCACAGCCTGCCATTCAAATAGGCGAAATTACGAGCGACTACAACTTTGAAAAAAATGGAGAAAACCCATATTTTCATTGGCGGTCAGTCAAGTGGATTGCCGAAGCTATTCCACGCGCACACTTTGGCAAAGATTTAC
>JAFECY010000244.1 GCA_018241865.1 Pseudomonadota bacterium
AAATCTGGCGGCCAATACTTCGAGCGAAGCGGTGTTGACATTGATGCGCGTCGGCAGCGGCAGAAACAGGGCGTAAGGCCGCAGTTTTTCGATCATGGCCGGCGTGTAACCCGGCACGCGCAGCAAGTCTTCCAAGAAAACGAAACGCAAAGGCCGCTTGCCACCCGTGGCCGGCGGCGTGGCAGGCGGCGGTGCGCCGCTGGCCATCGGCGGCGGCGGCAAACCTTCGGCAATCGCCAGCGCAGTCGGCTCGGCCAAGCTTGGACTCAGGCGCAAGCTGGACAGCAATTGCTGATACACCGCAACTTCGCGCGGCTCCGGCTTGCCGTCGATGGCAACTAAATTGCGCAGATTGAAACGCGACTGTGCGTCGATGATATTGCCCGACAACGTGGCTTGGCTGGCTTCACCATCGGCGCGGCCGTTTTCCACGTACTGATCGAGTTGCGTTTCCGCCAGCGGCGCGGCCCACGGCTCGCCGAGATGATCGACGTCGCCGGAACTATTGTAATCGGCACGTAAAATCAGACTAGCCCAATCAAGCGCACCGCGTAATATCCATTGCTTCTGCAATTGCAGGCGCTGGTTTTCGATCGAACGCACCTGCACCTGTTGTTGCCAGAACAGACTGGCGACGATCGTAATCGCCAGTGTCGTCAGCAGTAGCGCCGTAATAACGGCGACACCGCGTTGGCGCATGATGGTAGGCGCGATGCTCACACCGCTCCCAGTAGGAAAATTTTGGTCATGACAGCGTGGCCAATCGGCTGCAAGCTGACTTCCAATCCGGTCGGCGCGGTGCTGGTGGTATTGTTGTTGCCGCTGCTGGTGGTGACGGCGGTTTGCACGACGTCGATGCCGGGCGTACGCCAACCAGCGCCATCGTTGATCCAAACGCGCATCGTCATCGTTGCCAATCCCGTTTGCAACGTGACGCTCGGTACGCCGCTGTTGTCGCTGGTGACTGTCGTCCACAACGCATCGAGCGCATTCAGGTCGCGCGTCGTTGCCGATTCGCGCCGAGTCAGGATGCCATTTCTGATCTGGTAAGACACCACTTGCAAACCGGTTGGTTGATTCTCGGTAAACACCATGCGCACCAGCACCAGCCGCCCCGGCTCGACCACCAGTGGCGCGCGATCGGGAATGACATCAGTCGTCGCGATCTGCGCGCAATCCCTTTGCATCTGTGCGAAAGCCAATTGCAAGCCGCGCGTCTGATCGAGCTGATCGTTCAGGGCGACGCGGGTACGAACGATGCTATCGAGGCCGCGCCAACCGAGCACCGCGACGATGGCCAAGACGGTGATCGCCACCAGCAACTCGATCAGCGTGAAGCCGCGGGTTGCGCGGCGCGGGTGCAGGTGCGGAAAGCGACATGCCGTCATCGCGCTATCCATTATTCGGCACGATCTGCGCCAGCTTGATGATGCGCCGCTGCGGATTCTGCGGATCGAACACGCTGACCTCGACCCGACGGAAATTCACGTTCGGCGTAGCCAGCACTTCTTCCTCGCAAGAGAAAGTCAATTCGCCCTGCGGACAAGCAAAGGCGCGCTTGCCGAACGGCGGCCACTCGCGGGCGAGGCGAATTTGCGCCAACCGATTTTCCGCCGACCAAGTCGCCATCATCGCCGCACGCAAGCCGTTGCTATTCTGCGTCAAGCTACCGACCGCACGCAGACTGGCTCCGAGCGCGGTGCCGACGATGACCAGCGCCACTAGCACTTCGAGCAGGGTAAAGCCGGCGGAAGCTTCATCTCGTCGCATGTCATTCCACCGTAAAGTGACCGATGCCATCAGCCTGGATGGCGACACTCGCGCCTTCGTAACCGAGTCTGAGCACGAAAGGTTTGTCCACCGGCTCGCGGCCGAACACGATGCGCATGCCTTTTTCGCCCTGTTCGGAGATCGGTGGCTCGAGTGTCATGATGAGCGGCGCGCGCTTGAATTCACGTTCGCGCAGCATGTCGTCGCCCTCGATCGGTTTCCAGACATTGTCCGAACGCAGCAGGAAGCGATAGCGGTAGGCGTCGATCTCGATGGCGATCGGTTGATTGCGCACGATGGCTTCATCGCGCGCCAGTTGCAACAGCAGCGCCACGCGTTGCGCTTCGTTCTGCAGGAGTTGGCGACTGCTCGGCATGGCGTTGACGGAGACGACGCCGAGGATGATGCCGGCGATCACCAGCACCACCATGATTTCAATCAGGGTGAAGCCGCGCGCAGTCGCTGCGACCGGCGCGCGGGAGGGGATGGGCTTGCTTACAATTCCCACGAGCCGATGTCGGCATCGATGCCTTCGCCACCGGGTTTACCGTCGGCGCCGAAGGAAAACACATCGATCTCGCCCTTCAGTCCGGGAGACTGGTACTGGTAGGGATTTTTCCACGGATCGAGCGGCAGTTTATCGAGGTAGCCGCCGGCTTTCCAACCTTTTGGCTCAGGGCCGGAAGTCGGTTTGGTGATGAGCGACTGCAAACCTTGCTCGGTGGTCGGGTAACGGCCATTGTCCAGTTTGTACAGCTTGAGGGATTGCATGATGCTGGCGATGTCCGACCTAGCCGCCTGAATCCGCGCATCGTCGGCGCGACCCATCAGCTTCGGCACCACCAGCGCCGCCAGGATGCCCATGATGACCACTACCACCATGATTTCGATGAGAGTGAAGCCGCGCTGTCGCGCCGTGTTCCGGCTGGAAAATGGCAGGAGTGTGGACATGAGTCGCTTTCCGTAAAAAAATTGATGGGATTGCCGCTGGCGATATGCGAGTATAAGGCCGAAGCGGCATTTCACATAGACCGCGCGACACGCCCATCGCAACCGATCATAGCGTTTATGCAACGAGACGAGACAGCTCCCGCCCCTTCCGCCATGCTTGCCTTATTCCGCCAGTTCGTCCGTTTCGCCGGCGTCGGCTGCGTGTCGGCCATCGGCCATTACGGTTTGCTGATTTTGCTGGTGCATGGCGCGGGCGTGGCCGCCGTGCCGGCGTCGAGCGCTGGCGCGCTGTTGGGCGCGCTGATTAACTACAGCCTGAATTATCGCTTCACGTTCCAAAGCAACAAAAAGCACACAGAAAGCGTCGGCAAATTCGCGCTGGTCGCGGTGATCGGCCTCTTGCTCAACACGCTGTTGATGTGGATCGGCGTCGATCTACTGCATCTCTACTACCTACTCAGTCAAATCCTCACCACCGGACTGGTGATGGTATGGAGTTTTTTGGGGAACCGCTTCTGGACTTTCCATGCGCGCTGACCAAACCGCACCGGCCGTCACTACTGCTTGTTACCGCAGCATGCTGCTATTATTTTTCACGCCATTTTTCACGCCATTTTTCACGCCATTTCCCACTACTTCCGTTGCCGTTTCCCGATGATTGCCCCACTCTTTTTCACATTGCGCCACCTGTTGCCGATTTGTCTGCTGGCATGGCTGACGACAATGACGCTACCCACCGCGCAGGCTGGCAATATCAACTTCGGCCTGTCGCTCACCGACAACAAAATCGCCATCACCAATCAGGGCAACGCCACTGCCTTTTATCCCGCCGCTTATCGTCTCGATGCCAACGGCCACTGGCAGCCGCTGGCGCTGCCGAACGGCACCAGTCAACCGGCCGAACTCGTCCCCAGCGCGACGCTCTCACTGACTTGGCCCGACACGCGTCCCTTGACCAGCCTGCCGCCGCTGGAAGCGCTGCAGCCGGTGATGGTGCGTTTTTTCGATCAAGCCGGCGCGGGATTCGGCCAGATTTCTTTTTTTCACCAGCCACTCGGCGCGGAGCAAACTCTCGACGCCAGCTATCAAGACGGCAAAATGACCATCGCGCCGCCGGCCGGCAAGACCGACAATCCCGATCATCAGATTCGCGCTACTTGGTTGCTGTGGGGACAAGAAGAAGGCATCCGGCCGCTGCGCGCGCCGGTCGAACCGCGCCACGTACAGCCGGATGCGCGCCGCATCGTATGGCGTGCCGATATGCCGGCGCAGCGCTTTGATCTGGGTGCGGGTCTGCCGGTTGTTTTTCTCGTACACGAAACCGCGCAAGGTTTGCGCCTGCAAGTGGTCGGCGGAGGCGGCGTACAAGGACGCCAGCAACGCGCCGCGTGGCTCGACTGGTGGCGCGAATGGGAGCGTGGCGCGCGATGGTTGAGTGCTGCCGCGTTAGCGCTGCTGCTGTGGCACATGGCGCAAGCTTGGCGCACGAGGAGCGCAACATGAGATGCCCGCTCACGACCACCTGCCGCCGCTGCGCCAGTCCTTGGCTGGCCGATCTGTTTTTTACCCTGACGACCGCTGCGTTGATCGCCTCGGTGCTCGGTATCGCCTTCCTCAATTCAAGTAATTGGCCGACCGGCGGCGATGCCGCTTCGCACCTGCTCTATGCCAAGCTATATGCCGACGACTTACTGTTCAAAGGACAGATTTTGCCTTGGGTGCCGGAAGTATTCGGCGGCATGCCTTTCTTGTCGTATTACTTCCCGCTGCCCTTCATCGTCATCGCTTTGCTGTCGAAGCCGCTCGGCTTGGCGGCAGCCTTCAAATGGGGCGGATTCCTCGCAGCGATGCTGCTGCCGGGCGCGGTCTTCACGGCCAGCCGGCGCTGGCTCGGCTTCACTTGGCAAGCGGCTTTCTTTGCCGGCTTGGGCGCGCTGGCTTTCGTACTGCACGAACAAAATTCGATTTGGGGCGGCAATCTGCTCTCGACGCTAGCCGGCGAATTTGCCTACAGTTACGGCCTGCTGTTCGCTGTGTTGGCAATGATGGCTTGGGCGCGCGCCATCAATCTCGGCCGCGGCTGGCTGCTGGCGGCGGCCATGGAAGCGGCCAGCGGTTTCTCGCACGGCTTTCCCTTGCTGGTGGTCGGCTTTTCCAGCATCTTGCTATTGCTCGACGCCACCGCCAGCGGCGGTTTCCGGCGCGCACGAACGTCTTTCATGCTGCTGCTGAAAGGCCATGCGCTGGCCTTCGCCCTGCTCGGCGGCTGGCTGTGGCCAATGCTGGAGATGCACAGCCTGACTATTCCGAACGACGCTTCCTTCCCACTGGAAAGCTGGCGCGATCTGCTGCCCGCCACGCTGTGGCCGGTACTGGCGGCCGGCGTACTCGGCGCGCTGATGCTGGCGCTGCCGGGCGTGCGACGCGGCTGGGGCGACGCCCAGCGCCGCGCCACGGGTTATTTCATCGGTGCGGCTGGCTTAGCGGCAGTGTTCTTTATCGCCGGCGACCAACTCGGCCTAGCCGACATCCGCTTCTTCCCGCTCACTTGGCTGCTGGGCGCGATCGCCTGCGGCTGGCTGGCCGGTCAAGCCGTGGCCAGCTTCGATCGACTGGATGCCTGCCATGTGGTTTGCGCGATCGTGCTGGCGCCGCTCTTCGTGCTGTTGCGCGATTGGTTGGCGCTATACGATTTGCTTTACTTGCTATGGCTGACGCTGGCCTGGCTGGTGCTGTCGATTGCCTGCGGCTGGCTGTTGCGCTGGGCGCTGCACAAGCGACTGGCACCTGCAGCCGCTCCGAACGACATGTGGGCGCAAGCGCTGGCGCGCGTGCTGCTGGTAGCCGCCGCCAGCGTCGGCTTACTTGGCTGGCTCGACACCAACGTGCAACGCGCGCCGGACTGGGGGCTGTGGAATCATTCCGGGTTAGACGCCAAGCCGCAATGGCATAACTTGAGTCAATTGTTCCCAGTCATGCGCGGCAATCTGTGGAGTCCGCGTCTATCCTTCGAGCACGATCCGGCCAACAATGATCTCGGCTCGACCCGCAGTCTGGAAGCCTTGCCGATGTTCCTCAACCATCGGCCGGTGCTGGAAGGCTTGTACATGGAATCGGCCTTACTGGGGCCGGCGGTGTATCAGGTGCAATCGGAAATCTCGCATCAACCGTCGTCGCCGCTGGTGCGTTTTCCGAGCGGCAGTCTCGATCCAGAATTCGCCGCGCGTCATTTGAATTTCTTGCATGCCGATACCATCCTGTTACGCAGCAAGGTCGCCAAAGAAGCGATCGAAGTCAGCGGCCAGTTCACCAAGATCGCCGCCTCGCCGCCGTTCGCGGTGTACCGCGTCAAGCACTTCGACAGCCATCTAGCACAAGTGGTCACGCAACCGATCCGTGTCAAGCCGATGCAAGACTGGATGCAAGACGCCTTCAGTTGGTTCCGCACTCGCAGTCGCTTCGACGCTTACCTGCCGGTATACAGTAAGAATGTTCAACCGCTACAGCCGGCCAAGACCGCCAGCGTGGTGCGCGAGAAAAAACTGGCACGCGACGAATTGGTGTTTGAGACCGACGCCATCGGTGCGCCGCACCTCATCAAAATCGCCTACCACCCGCGTTGGCAACTGCTCTCCAAAGGCAGTCTGCAGATCGCCGGTCCCGGCTTTCTGCTGGTGGTGCCGCAAGAAAAGGAAATCCATTTGGTGTACGGCCACACCTTGGTCGGCAAGCTGGGCATGGCGGCGACCTGCATCGCCTTCCTGCTGGCGCTGTTCGCCTTCTGGCGTGGCCGCACCCATCCTTCCAGCCCCTCCTTCGACGAGCGCCCGCTGCGTTGGCGCTGGCTGGCTTTGGTGGCCGGCTGGCTATTGCTCGGATTGGCCGGCTTGTACTTCGCCAGCCGTGCGCCGGAAGGTGTGTACAAGGAAGCATGGACGCTGATGAACAGCACGCAATACAAAGAAGCCGCCGACAAATTCGCCCGCGCATTGGAATTACGCAAACCACCGGCCAAGAAGGAAGAAGCCTTGTTCTGGATGGCAAAGTCGCGTGAGCTGGCCGGACAACGCGCCGAAGCCAAGGCCGCTTACCGCGAATTGATTACGCATTATCACGGCTTCTGGATTCCAGAAAGTCTCTACACCTACGCATTGCTAGCGCGTCAAGACGGGCAGATCGCCGAAGCAAACACTTACCTGCAACGCCTGCGGGAAGAATATCCGAACAATCCCTGGGCCCTGAAAAAAGACTGATGCCAACCATGCCAGCCCTTTCTGACACCATCCCCGAACTGAGCGTAATCGTCCCGGCCTTCAACGAAGCCGAGGGATTACCGGCCTTTCTCGAACAGTTATTCGCCATCTTGCGCGACTGCTGCCCGGAACACGAAGTGTGGGTGATCGACGACGGCAGCCGCGATGCGACTTGGGAACGCCTGCGCGCCGAACTGCCGCGCTACCCGCAATTGCGCGGGCTGCGCTTCACCCGCAACTTCGGCAAAGAAGCCGGCATCCTCGCCGGCCTGCGCCATGCGCGCGGGCGTTCGGTGCTCATCATGGATTCCGACGGCCAACATCCCCCTGCGCTGATCCCGCAACTGCTGGCACCTTGGCGCAACGGCGCGGCGCAAATCGTCGCGGCGCAAAAAGCCAACCGCGCCACCGACAGTCTGCTGTCGCGTTTGAATGCAAAATTATTCAATGGGTTAATGCACGCGCTGACCGGACTGAACTTAGAAGGCGCGTCGGATTTCCGCCTGCTCGACCGCCGCGTGGTCGATACCCTGCTAGCCTTCCCGGAAAAAGTCCGCTTCTTCCGCGGCATGACGGTGTGGACCGGCTTCACCACGGTAGCAATCAGCTTCGATGTCGCGCCGCGCATCGCTGGTGAAACGCATTGGAGCACCGCGCAACTGACGCGACTGGCAATCACTGCCATTACGTCCTACAGCGCCAAACCGCTCGGCATGATCTTCCGCCTCGGCCTGCTGGGCATGGTCGGCGCAGGTCTGCTGCTGCTGCAAGCGGTGTATTCCTGGATGACCCACATCGCCGTTTCCGGCTGGACATCGATGACCGTCATCGTGCTGTTTTTCGGTTCGGCCAATCTGCTCGGCATCGGCGTACTCGGTGCTTATTTGGCGCAAATATTCGACGAGATCAAACAGCGGCCGGAATTTTTGGTGGCGGAACTAGCCAACCCACCTGAAGCAAAGAACTGAACGCCAGATCAAGTCGTCAGGGCAAAAAAAAAGCGGATCGAATCGATCCGCTTTTTTCATCGCCGCCCGCGCCGTGTTGCTGCGCGGGTGGCTCTGATGCGACGTTACGGGCAAGTGCCAACCACGTAGTAGTTCGGGCCAGTCATCTTCAGCGTGGATTTGTAGAACATATTGTACAAACCCATGCTCTGATTCGAGCCATTGGCCTTGGCCGTGCCCATGCTGTTGTAAGCGCGGCCAGCCTGAACGTGTGCATAGTTGCTGGCGGTGTAGCAGGTAGCAGCAACCGTCGTGGTGGTCGTGGTCGAAGTCGTGGTGGTGGTCGCTGCCGTGCTGGTGGTGCCGCCGATCGAAGTCGTGGTGGTGGTCGCAGCCGTGGTGGTCGTGGTGCCGCCGCCGGTCAAGCCCCAGAAATCGGCAACCAGTTTGCTCGAGCAGATTTTCTTGTCGAGGATATACGCGCCGGCGGTGCCACAGCCTGCGGAAGGATCAACCGGGGTGCCGTGGCCCATGCCGGTGATGGTGTAAATCTCCACTTGGCCATTGCCATACACTTTGTGCGGATAGCCAGCCACCGTGTTGGAAGTGGTCGGGGTTTCGCTGATGCCGTGGACGTTGGTCCAAGCTTGCATTTCCTCCGTTTGGTTCATTTGCTTGACGGTGTAGTCGGCATCGCCATGCCAGATCGAAATGAGCGGCTTGCGGCCGGTGTTGTTATAAGCGGCGCGGATCAGGTCGCCCCATTGTTGGCCGGTCTTGTC
The DNA here is from genome assembly GCA_018241865.1 of Pseudomonadota bacterium. Classification (GTDB taxonomy): domain Bacteria; phylum Pseudomonadota; class Gammaproteobacteria; order Burkholderiales; family Burkholderiaceae_D; genus Paucimonas. The sequence continues at coordinate 8,704 of JAFECY010000244.1, forward strand.
CACACCCGGGCTCATGCAGGTGAAGGCATCGTTCATGGTGGTGGCGCACTTGTACGGACCGCCGGAGAACGGCGCACCGCCGGCAAACACGTCAGGATAAGTGGCCAGCATGACGTTGACCATGTAGCCGCCAGCCGACAAGCCGGTGACGAACACGCGGTTGGCGTCGATCGAATAGTTGGTTTTCATGTTATCGACCATTTGCTTGATCGACAGCGCCTCACCGGCACCACGGCCGATGTCGCCCGGCTCGAACCAGTTGAAGCACTTGTTTTGGTTGTTGCCGCTGACTTGCTCCGGGTACACCACGTAGAACTTGTAGGTGTCAGCCAGCTTATTCCAGCCGGCGGCTTCATACGCGGCGGCGGTCTGGGTGCAGCCGTGCATGGCGACCACCAGCGGCGCATTGGCGGGCACACCGGCCGGCACGTATTTGTACATGTTCAGCGAACCGGGATTAGAACCGAAACCGGTCACTTGCGTCGCGGCCAACACCGAGCCTGCGCTCAGGGTCAGGATGGAGGCGGCGGTAACGAGCAGTGCTTTTTTCAACAACTTCTGCCCGAATTGAAATTGGATAGTCATGTTGCGATATCTCCTTGAATTTTTCTGCGTGAATTCTGCGTGTAGATGGATTCCGGCTTTGCGCTCTTAGGTTTATTGGACTGCATGTTATGCAATCAACATGGCTCACTCAACGGGCCACTCGGCCAGTCGCATCATGCTGCTGCGCAGCACAACCTCGCGCTATTCCTTGATGGCATTGGCGTGCGTCGCAACATAATCAATTCGATGCGGTGCGATTTAACGATCCTTCACATTTCCCACACCGGCATCTGAATTGCAATCACGCGCACAAAAGACAACGCGCCCGGCTCTTGCGAACCGGGCGCGATTGCCCTCACGCTACAACACGTATTACGGGCAGGTGCCGATCACGTAATAGTTGGTGCCGGTTTTCTTCAGCGTGGTCGTGACGAAGGTGTTGTACAAACCCATGCTTTGATTCGAGCCATTCGCCTTGGCGGTACCCATGCTGTTGTAAGCACGGCCAGCGCTCACATGCGCATAGTTGCTCGCTTTGTAGCAAGTAGCTGCTGCAGTGGTCGTGGTGGTGGTCGCCGTAGTTGTGGTCGTGCCGGCTGCGGTCGTGGTGGTAGTACCAGCCGCCGTCGTGGTAGTCGTGCCGCCCGTACCGCCTGCGCGCAGATTGTTGTTGAACCAGTAATCCATGACGAACATCGGATAGTTCACATATTGGCTAGTCACATAATTCGTATTCTGACCGCCCGGCCCCGCCGGCCAAGCGTGCCCCATGCCACTCACGGACAATTGATGCGTGCGCACCTTGCCATTGCTATCCTTGTAGTTGGTGTTGGTGCCGCCGGTCGCCACCGAGGTGCTGGATTGTGCGGTGAAGCTGCCGCCATAAATCTGACGCATGGCATCCATCATCAACGGCGCATAACCGGGCGCGACCGTATAGTCACTGGTGCCCCATACCGCACCGGCGATCTGGGTGGAGAAATAGCTGGATTTGTTACCGGCCAGATTCAGGCAATTGGTCTTGGCGGTCGCTGCGGTATAGCCGGATGGCACCATGCCGATTTGCAATGTTGTGGTGCCTGGAGCCGGACCGGCATTTTCACCGAAGCCGGCAAACACATCAGGCGCGATGCAGCCCAGCACGATAGTTTCACCACCGCCGGACGATAGGCCGGTGACGTACACTTGATTCGGATCGATGGCGTATTGCGGATCGTTGATGAAGCGACTGACCAGATCGAGCAGCACGTATTCATGGCCGTTGCTGCGGCTGTGGTTGGTGCGCGAATAATCCCAGCAGTGCTGACTGGAGACATTGCCGGTGGCGTTCGGCGCCAAGATCACGGCGCCGTACTGATCGGCGGCAGCTTTCCAGTTGTAGCCGTTGTCGCCATTATTGATGACGTCGTTCGATGCCGTCTGCGCGCAACCGTGCAGCACCAGCACCAACGCGCGCTTGCCGTTGGCATGCACCGGCTGGCTGGCGGGCCAGTAGAAGAAGCCTGTCAGATTGCCGCCGTTGACCGAATCAGCCGCCCAAGTTTGCTGGCTGGACCACGCCCCCGGACCAGCGGTGGCGGCTTGCGCGACAAAAGACGCAAGAGCCGAGGTGGCGATGACGACTTGCACAGCGAGTTTTGTGAAGTTAAACATTGGTTGTCTCCATTTTGTGATTGTGGCTATTCGCTCTTTTTATTTCGCGTTTGGTTCTACAATGACGCTATAAAACCTTGCGTCTGACCAACGAATTCAGCATAGTAAATGGACTGGCGACCCACAACGGGCTGACCGGCCAGTCGCAAGAATGCGGCAAGGCAGCAAATTACAAAGATGCGAACGACACGCGCGGCAACGCCGCAAGCGATGACGGAATCGCATCCTGCACAATGACATGGAGGCCGAATCGACCGAATACACGGCGACGCGGCACGCGGGAGTGGAGATGAACGCAATGCAGCAAGCGGGCGAATTGGGCATCGATCCCAACGCCTTGATGAACATCATCATGCTCTCGACGGAAGTGCATGATTCAGCCGGGTTGCTGACCCTGCTCAATGTTGACGTGCAAACCATCCTGCACCACGAAGCGATGGTATGCGGCGTCGGCGGCGTCAGCCCCTCCGGCAGTTACGCGCACCGGGTGCTGGGACACAACTATCCGCCGGAATACTTTGACGAACTGGCCACCCACGACGGCAAGGTGGATAGCCCGATGATGCAGCGCTGGCGCGCCACCCAAGAGCCTGTCATTTTCCAGGGCGGGCGCGACGATGCGGAATTTCCCGGCGAATGGCTGCGTGTTTTCAACAAATATAATCTACGCAACACGGTCGCGCACGGCGTGCTCGATGTTCAGCGCACCTTGGCCAGCTACTTCATTTTTTCGCGCATCCCCGGCGAGGTCGGCCAGCGCGAAACTTTCCTGCTCAAACTGCTGACGCCGCACCTGCATCTGGCGCTGGTGCGGGCACTGACCACGGTGCAGGAATTCACCCGCATGAACGCTTCGCATGAAGCCTTGAGCGAACGGCAGAAACAAATTCTGCGCTGGATCAACGAAGGCAAGACCAACTGGGAAATTTCCCAGATTCTCGAAATGACGGAAAAGAACGTCAAATACCACATCGAACAAATCTTCGCCAAGCTCAGCGTACGCAACCGCAATCAAGCGGTGGCCAAGGCGTTTTTGCTCGGCATACTGTAGCAGTCGTCGCCGATACCCAACTTCCTTTACCTACCCTCCCTGCATTCTTCGCCCCACAAAAGACAACGCGCTCGACCCTTGCGGACCGAGCGCGCTGCGCCCCCCTGCGATCTGCTTACGGGCAGGTGCCGATGACGTAGTAGTTCGTGCCGGTCATCTTCAGTGTGGTGGTGTAGTACAAGTTATCCAGACCCATGTTGGCGTTCGAGCCATTCGCCAACGCATACCCCATGCCGTCATGTGCCCGGCCAGCCTGCACGTGAGCGTAGTTGCTCGATGTATAGCAAGTGGCAGCGGCGGTGGTGGTCGTCGTGGTTGCCGTGGTCGTGGTGGTCGTCGCGGCGGCGGTGGTCGTGGTGGTCGCCGCAGCAGTCGTGGTGGTGGTGCCTGCTGCCGTCGTAGTCGTGGTGGTC
>JAFECY010000245.1 GCA_018241865.1 Pseudomonadota bacterium
GGCGTATTGATCGAGTTTTTCAAAGCCGGCTTGCTCGACCAGTTGATCCATTTCGGCTTGCGTGCGTCGCCGCATTACCCACGGCTGTCCCTGTCGATGACTGGTGAGCGAACGCGCAATCAATTCCAACTGCGGATGCCAAGGTTGATTGGTATAGACCAGATAGCCGCCTGCTTCCACCGCATCGGCCAAGCCGGCCAGTGATGTGCGGATCAAGTGGTTGTCGGGGAATAGTTCGTACAGGCCGGACACCACCGCCAGCGTCGGCTTGGGCTGCAAGTTCGCCAGCGATTGACGGTCGAAGGCATCGCCTTGATCGAATGCGGCGCAATGCTGCAAACCTTTTTCCGCGATCAACTTGCGACCGGCATCGACATTGATCTGGCTGTAATCGCGCAGACGAATACTGTCGGCTTGCGCGTCGCGTCCCTGTAAAGCTTCCAAAATGTAGCGGCCATGACCGGCGGCGATGTCGGTGATGGCGACTCGCTTGCCGGACGCCTGCAGCGCATCGATGGCGCGGCCGAGCATGCGTTCCAGATGCGTCTTGCGGATGCGGATGCCGCGCCAGCCGATGCTGTCGAGATAGATGCGATCGACCAACTTGCCGAAGGGCGTCACGCCTGCGCTGCGATTGCGATACACATAATCGAGCGTGCTGCCGGAATCGAAGCCGGTGGCTACGCTCAGACGCATGCCGGCCGACAGTTTGCCGCCAACGCCGATCCAGAAGCGCGACATGACCCAGTACGCGCGCGCTGCCAGCGAGGTCGCCGGTTGGCTGAGACGATCGAATTCTTCCTTCACGTAACCGTGGCGGTCGGCATCGATCAGATTCGGTGCTGCCTGCGGGGCGGCGAACATGCGGCCGATGAAATCGCGCACTTTTGTCACAGCCAACTGTCGATCCTTCTCGCCCAGCGTGTCGTGATAGAAACCGTCGAGCACATGCTTTTCCTTGGTCGCGCTGCCAAGCCGGTTGAAAAAATCATGTTGCGGCGGATGGTGCACTACCCAGTCGGCACCGGAAATCAACAATTGGGTCGGCACATGGATTGCGCCGGCATCGGCGATCACACGCTCGGCGGTATCGTATAAACCGAGCAGAATGTTGACGGCAATCGGCCGCGTAATCAGCGGGTCGCTGTCGTAGGAGGCGATGCGCGCTTGGTCGTGCGTCAAAAACTTGGCCTTGACGTAGGAATTGACGAAAAATTTGCCGCGCAATTTTTGCATCAAGGCCAACCCCGGCCGCGCCAGCGGCACGTATAGCTTGACCTTGAATGCCGGTGACGCCAGCACCATGCAGCGAATCTGCGGCGCGTAATCGTGCACCCAAGCCGACACCACCACCGCGCCGACGCTTTGCGCGATCACGGCGATGTTGTCCATCCGAATGCCATAGGTCGTCGAAATATGGCGAACGAAGGCATCCACATCTTTGACCAGTACGCCGAAATTTTCGGCATAGCCGCGCTCGCCCGGCGAACGGCCGAGACCGCGCGCATCCCAAGCGAAGAAGGCATAACCCGGCATGTCGAGTTCATCGACCAGATGCGCCATGCGCGCGCCGTGTTCGTGGCCGCGATGAAATAACACGATGGCTTTTTTCTCGCCTGCGGTATCGCTTGCCGGCCAGTATCGGTAAAACAATGCAGCCGCATCGAAAGAAGGAAAATGGTTTTCCTCGCAGGTGCGTGTCGTGTGAGTTGTTTCAGTCATGTTTCCTCGCTGATGACGTGGGTTTTTTGTTTCAGACCTTGCATGCGTCCCCGCAGGTCAGTCATGTAGGTTTCTTTGTTTTCTGTCCAGAACAAGTGACGGCCGATGGCAACCTTGATGAAAAATGGCACTGGGATCAAACTGCCTTTCGGCATCGATTTGCCCAAACCATGCATGTAGATCGGCACCACCGGCGCTTGCGGAAATCGTTTAGCGAGATGCCAGATGCCGGATTTCAGTTCGGCCATCCGTTCCGGCTCACCGCGCGTGCCTTCGGGGAAAATAACCAACACCTTGCCCGCCTCCAACGCGCGATAGCACGCTTCCAGCGGATCGGCCTCGCTCCCTGCGCCGCCGCGCACCACCGGGATGATGCCGACCACATTCAGTGAAAACCATTTCAACAATTTTGTTTTGAAAAAATAATCGGCGGCGGCGGCCGGTTGCACCTGCGGTATCGACAGCAAAGGGAACAGCGATAGCAATGCCAAAATATCGAGGTGGCTATTGTGATTGGCGGCGACGATGGCCGGCCCTTTCAATGGCAGGCGTTCACGGTGCCGCACATGGATGCCCAGCCACAACAGCACTACCGGATAGGCGATGCCTACGGCGAACAGCATGCGCAGCAAGGCGCGGATGCGGCTTTGCATATCAGTAATAAAGGTAGTAGATGAAATGGAAAAACAACGGCGCGGTATAAGTCAGCGAATCGAGCCGGTCGAGGATGCCGCCGTGCCCCGGTAAAAGATTGCCGGAATCCTTGATGCCGATGTCGCGTTTGACCGCCGAGATCACCACATCGCCGATGAAGCCGAACAAACTAATCAGGACGCCCGCCAGCAAGGCATGCAAACTGCTCATCGGCGTGAACCACGGCGCCAGCAGCCAAGCCAACAAGGTAGTGGTCGCCATGCCTCCCAACAAACCCTCGACCGTTTTGTTAGGGCTGACCGTGGGCACAGCCTTGTGCTTGCCGAGCAGCTTGCCCCACAGGTATTGGGCGACATCGTTGCCTTGCGTGAGCAGCAACAGGAAAAACACCAGCATCTCGCCGCTGACCACGCCATGCGCGCCGGTTTTAGGCGGCAACTGCAACAGGTAAGCGACATGGCTCAGGCTGAACACCGTGGTCATCAAGCCCCACTGAATCGTGCCGGCGGCGCGCAGATAACCTTGCGTCTCGCCGACAGTGACCATCCGCATCGGCAGCAACAGAAACATATAAACCGGAATGAAGATGATGAACATGCCGTACCACGCCATGCCGACCCACAGGTATTGAATCGGAATCGATAGATAAGCCAGCAGCAACACGCTGTTATCGGCGCGGCGAGTCGGTGCGATCGACAGAAATTCCTTTAGCGCCATGAAGCTGACGATGGCCATCAGAACGATGGCGACTGTACGATTGAAGGTCAGCGCCAAAAACGCGATGCTCACCAACCACCACCAAGTCTGGATGCGTAATTTCAGTTCGACATAATTTTTCCCGGGGCGCGCGCGCATCAGGCCGAAGGTGACCAACGAGGCTACGATCAAGACGGCGACGATGCCGCCGAAGGCATATTGCAACAGGCTGAACAATTCACACTCCTCAGGATGACGCGGCGAGCGCTCGACGCGCACGATTGATGACGGTCCAAACCAGCAGGATGCTGACGATGAGCAGGGCCGGATTCAAATAGGGCAGCAGGGGCACGCCTGCGCCAATCAGTAAACCGAACGCACCAAAGACGACAGCACGGTCGCTTTTTCCCAACGGCCCGTCGTAACGGCGACCGCCACCGATGACTTGCCCCAACACGCCGACATACTCGGTCATCACCGACAGAAAAATCACTAGCGCCACCAAGTCAGCGTACACACCCGCCAACACGGCAAAAGGCGCATACAAAGCAGTATCCGACACGACATCACCTGCTTCGTTGAGAATCGCGCCGAGCCGGCTTTGCTGATGAAATTCACGCGCCAGCATGCCGTCGATGGCGTTCAAGGCCATGCGCATCAACATGAATACGGGTAGTAAAAGAAAAGCGAGATGCTGATTCGTCTGCGCTTGCAGCAGCATCCAGCCGCCATAGCTTAGCGAGGCGAGGCAGGCTGCCGCGGTCACGCCATTCGCCGTAACACCCAGTCGATACAAGGCACCCGTCAAGGGACGCAACAAATTTTGAAATTTCGGTTTCAGGTCGTAGATGGTCGGCATGACGGCGGGAGAAAAACGAATTGCCGCAAAAATAGCACACTCGACCGCCGCGCCCCTTGCCAATCTGGGCGTGGCGCAAAACGATACCGGAAGAGGCGTTTATAGCTGCCCGAGCTGGGTGACGGCTTCGGCGATGGCGGCAGGTTCGACCGTACGTAAAATTTTACGGGTCTGCATACCGAGGATGGTGAGGTCGCTGTTGAGAATTTCGTTTTTCACCGGCAACAACTGGGTTGGGTGCATCGAAAATTCGCGCAAACCCATGCCGAGCAGCAGGCGCGTGAGCTTGACATCGCCCGCCATCTCGCCGCACACCGAAACAGGAATCCGCTCGCGTGCGCCGGCAGCGATGATGCTCGATACCAAGTACAACACTGCAGGGTGCAACGGATTGTACAAGTGCGCCACTTCATGATCGACACGGTCGATCGCCAGCGTGTACTGGATCAAATCGTTGGTGCCGATCGAGAGAAAATCCATGCGCTTGATGAACAAGGGCAGCGCCAACGCAGCGGCCGGGATCTCGATCATCGCGCCGATCGGAATGGCATCATCGAATTTCTTGTTTGCCTCACGCAATTGCGCTTTGGCTTGCGAGATCATCGACAGCGTTTGCTCGATCTCGAAAGCATGTGCCAACATCGGGATCAACAGCTTCACCGGGCCAAACGCGGAAGCGCGCAAAATGGCGCGTAACTGGATCAGGAAAATTTGCGGCTCGGCCAGACAATAACGAATCGCACGCAAACCCAGTGCCGGGTTGAGCGCGGTTTGCTCGGCGGCGTCGAGCGGTTTGTCGGCGCCGATGTCGAGCGTGCGGATCGTCACCGGTCGCCCTTTCATCATCGTCACCGCTTTGCGGTAAGCCTCGAATTGCTCGTCTTCCGAAGGCAGCTTATCCACATTGCCGGTGCGGCCCATGAATAAAAATTCGGAACGGAACAATCCGATGCCGGAAGAGCCGGCTTCCATCGCTGCCGCGCAATCCTCCGGCAATTCGATGTTTGCACACAGGCTGATTTCCACGCCGTCTTTGGTGATGGCCGGCGTTTTTTTCAGCTTCGACAGCTTTTTGCGCTCACGCAGTTGGCGCGCTTGACGCTCGCGATACTGCTCCAGCACCACGGGCGTAGGATCGACGATCACGACGCCGGCATCGCCGTCGATAATCAGCCAGTCGTCCTGCGCGATCAGATCGGATGCATTGAACATGCCGACCGCCGCCGGAATGTCGAGACTGCGCGCGACGATGGCGGTGTGAGAGTTCTGGCCGCCGACATCCGTGACGAAGCCGCCAAAGGCGCGGTCCCTGAACTGCAGCATGTCGGCTGGGGAAATATCGTGCGCCACCACGATCATACGCACGGCCAGCTCGTCGCCATCGATCTTGGGCAGCGTAGTGGCGGTGCCGGTGAGTACTTTCAGTACACGCTCGCCGACTTGTTGAATGTCGGCTTTACGTTCGCGTAGATAGGGATCGTCGATTTCCTCGAATTGCGCCGATAGTTCGTCGATCTGGGTTACCAGCGCCCATTCGGCGTTGTAGTGTCGGCTGCGGATAATATCGAGCGGCACATCGACGATCATCGGGTCAGACAGGATCAGCGCGTGCACGTCGATGAAGGCACCCAACTCAGCCGGCGAATCCTTGGGCAGCGCGCTCCACAATGTCTGCAATTCTTTGTGAACAGTAGCGATGGCGGCTTGCAAACGCTGCACCTCGGCTTCGACCTGTTCTTCCGCGATCAGGTAATGCTTGACGTCGAGCGCAGCCGGCGCGAGCAAATGCGCGCGGCCAATTGCGATGCCGCGTGATACCGGAATGCCGTGCAGGGTGAAAGATGCCATTGCTGTTGTTTGCCGATGGGGACGCGGGGTTTTCTCGCAAACGCAATCCCACAATTAAAGAAGCTACTCGCCCTCACCAAACTTATCATCGATCAGCGCCGTCAGTGCGGCGAAGCATTCCTGCTCGTCCGGCCCTTCGACTTCCAACTCGACGACCGTGCCCTTGCCCGCCGCCAGCATCATCACGCCCATGATGGACTTCGCGTTGACGCGACGCTTGTTGCGCGTCATCCAGACTTCACTTTTGTATTTGGCCGCCAGTTGCGTCAGCTTGGCGGAAGCGCGAGCATGCAGGCCGAGCTTGTTGATGATTTCGATTTCTTTCTGCACCATGTTTGCGTCGTTTCCTTATCGTTTTTTTAGTCCGAATCCAAGCACGCCCGATTTTCTACTCGCGTCATGCCATTTTGACCGCCTGCCAACGCCATCTCGGTCACTGCATCTAGCGTATCGGTGCGATACGACAGCGCGCGCAACAACATCGGCAAACTGATGCCAGTAATGACCTCGGTTTTGCCCGGCTCGCGCAGCGCCAGCGTGCAATTGCAAGGCGTGCCGCCCATGACGTCGGTAATCACCAGCACGCCACTGCCGTCGTTGATGCGGGCAATCGCTTCGGCAGCCAATTGCTTGACCACGTTCGGGTCTTGGTCGGCGATGACGTCAATCGCTTCTAGCCGTTCCGGTCGCGTGCCAAACACGTGCGCGGCGGCGGTGATGAACGCCTGGCCGAGCGGTGCGTGCGTCAAAAGAAGAATACCTATCATGGCGATGCAATACGGTGTCGAGGATTACGACGCAGGCTGCGCTTTTTCCAGCGCATCGATAAACATGCCTGCCACGTTGAATCCGGTTTGCTGCGTAATTTCCTGAAAACAGGTCGGACTGGTGACATTCACTTCGGTCAGATAGTCACCGATCACATCCAATCCTACCAGCAACAAGCCGCGTTTTGAAAGTATCGGCGCCAGTGTCTCGGCGATTTCACGGTCGCGCGCCGTCAACGGCTGCGCCACGCCGGTGCCGCCGACAGCCAGATTGCCGCGCACTTCGCCGGCTTGCGGAATGCGCGCCAGCGCATAGGGCACCACATCACCGCCTATCAGGAGTATGCGTTTGTCGCCTTGGCTGATCTGCGGAATGTAACGCTGCGCCATGATGGTGCTGTCGCCATGCGCGGTCAGCGTCTCGATGATCGCACCGAGGTTCATACCATCTTGCCCGACACGAAAAACGCCGGTACCGCCCATGCCGTCCAGCGGTTTGAGAATGATGTCTTGATGTTCGCGATGAAACGCGCGCAGCCGCGCCTCGTCGCTCGTGACCAAAGTCGGCGCGATAAATTGCGCAAACTGGGCGATGCTTACTTTTTCATTGTGACTGCGAATCGCTGCCGGTCGATTGATGACGCGCGCACCCTTCGCCTCCGCCAGTTCCAGCAGGTAGGTGGCGTAGATGTATTCCATGTCGAAGGGCGGATCTTTGCGCACGAGCACGGCATCAAAATCCGCGAGCGTTTGCGTGGTCGGCGCTGCCGCTACGTACCAAGCATCGGCCTGAGCCGTCAACGTAATGTGCGCGACGTTGGCGACGACATCGCCATCGACCAAAGCCATGTCTTTTTGCTCGAAAGCGAAGACCGTATGACCGCGGCTAGCCGCTTCGGCCATCATGGCGTAGGTCGAATCTTTGTAAGTTTTAAAGCCGGCCAACGAGTCGGCGAGGAAGGCGATTTTCATAGGCAGTGATGAGCAGAACAAACATCGCGCTGCGGTCGCCGCGACCGCTGTGCTTAATAAACTTCCGGGTTGGGGTCGGTTTTTTCCAGTTCCAGCGATCCCGCCAGCAAGGCCAGCCGCGCGATTACACCGTACATGTAAAAACGATTGGGCGCGACCGTGCCGGGCTTGGCCTTGGCATCGGGGAGTGCATGCTGTTGAGCGAACGCCAAGGGCACAAAATGCGCGCCGGGAGCGTTGAGGTTTTCGTCGATACCCCGCTCGGCATGCACACGGTAGAAGCCACCGACCACGTAGCGGTCGATCATATACACCACCGGTTCGGCCACCGCATCGTTGATGTGCTCGAAAGTATGCACACCTTCTTGGATGATGACTTCGGATACTTCCATGCCCTCTTTGACCACCGCCATCTTGTTGCGCTGCTTGCGATTCAAGTCCTTCACTTCGGCGGCGTCGCGCACGGTCATGATGCCCATGCCATAGGTGCCAGCATCGGCCTTGACCACCACGAAAGGCGTTTCTTTGATGCCGTATTCCTTGTATTTTTTGCGTA
>JAFECY010000246.1 GCA_018241865.1 Pseudomonadota bacterium
AAGCGCGACTCGCGCATCATGCGCGACAGGATTTCCGCCGGCAAAAAGTGTGTGCAGACAATCGCGTCCGGCTTGAGCGATTCGATTTCCTTGCGCAAGGCGCGGGTATTGAGCCGTTCGACACCGCGTCGCAATTTTTCCATTGCGCTGCCTGGATGGGCGTCGTTGCTGGCTTGGTAGAGATAGCCCCACAGCGCTGGTGCCTTGTTGACCAGCTTGATGTAAAAATCGGTATAGACCTTGCGGAAAGCGGCACTGACGAAATCCATCACGTCCCAATGCACCGCATTCACCTCGCCACCCATAGTCAGCGCCTGTTGCCGAATCGCTTCGGCAGCACGCATGTGACCAGCGCCGGCGGAAACGCTAAGAAGAAGGATTTTTTTCTGGGACATGAGGCTGCGCGATCTTGAGGAAATTCAAGATCGGAAGAATAGCACTTCCCAACAGATCGATCGGATCAACCCGGATCGGGCACAAACCGTCCCGGAAAAGGATCAGGCTGGCGCGGCCGCTGCGCGACAATCACACCTTGATTGACCAGATTGCGATAACTGTCGTAACGGATGCTGATGATTTCCGCCGGTGCGCTGCTGGCTCGTTCAAAACTGGTGTAGCTCGCCTGCGCCTCTTCACGCTGACCATGGCCGGTGCCAAGCCGCGAAACAGAATCTTTCGCCAATCCGCGCACCGCGCTTTCCGCCGCCGCTGCAGGCGCATTGTCCTGCTCGTACAAACGCTGGCGTGGCGCGGGCATGATCGGTTGCTGCAGTTTTTCTCGAAACACCGCAACGCCAATCACACCGATATTTTCCGGCCGGCCGGTACGCGCAGCATAAGACTTGCGTTCTTTGTCGAAAACAAAGGCCGCCACTTCTTCCATGCTCTTGCGCCAACCATTGATTTCAGTTGCGCCGTAAGCGCCGAGCACATAACCAGACTGCCCCGGCGCGGCCGTTTCACCAGTGATGACATTGACGCCATCGACCGACACTACCGTCATGGCGCGCGATCCGGCATTGTTGCGCACCACGACTGCATAGCGATTGCCGGGCGTGCCGGCCACATAGTAATTGCCGCGATGTTCATACACGCGCAATTGCTCGCCGGTTTCGCGGTCGATGACAGACAAATCGACCAAGCGGCCAACCGCGCCGGCAGGCGACGACAGCAGGCTACCGAGCAGCGCAAACGAGACGAGTGAGAGAGAAAGTTTCATGACTATCCTTTCAAGGTGACGGTAATGCCTTGAACGGATCGGGTGCAGCGGCGGGGTTAAGGCGGAGGCCACACAGAATAAATTTCTGCGCTGCGCGGCAAGCCCCGATCTCACCACACTTCAGCGCAGCCCTAGCACTTTCCTTCAATCATTCTTTTATGCCATTGATCGTTACATCTCCATCTTGCGCTTACAAATTCGTTACACCGCTTTGCCGTCCATGGGCGTTTACTGGCGGGCAAACCAATCTAGATTCACAAATCAATATTTCCCAGGGAGAACTGAATCTGCGCGTTCGTCGATTGGGCGAAAACGAAGTGTTCGAAATCGATACCCCGAACTTTGACCTTGCCTACGAAAGAAACTACTCAACATGCCGAACATGCGCGAGCGCAGAATCCACGGCATGACGAGCACGCATCCCGCGAGCGATGAGTTCGTTAGAGCCGGTGGCGGATCATTACCATGCAGTGTCGTCAGAATTCTTCCCAATCATCACCGGCGGTAGCGATTTGTTTCGTCGCCGCCCGTGGCCTAGGCGGAGCAACCGCCGTACCGGCGGCGGGCGGTGCGATGCCAGCGGCCGGCTTGGGTGACTGCTTGACTTGCGCAGGCCGTGCAGTTCGCGCGGTCTGCGTAATCTGTGCGGTGCGTGCCACGACGGCGGATTGCCCTGCCGATGCTGCCCCGGTCGAAAGTTTAAACACGCTGACTACGCGCGCCAGTTTCGCCGCTTGATCTTGCATGGCATGCGAAGCCGCGGCCGCCTGTTCCACCAGCGCCGCGTTCTGCTGCGTGACATTATCCATCTGCGTAATCGCTTGGCTGATCTGCTCGATGCCGGAAGTCTGTTCCTGAGTGGCGGCGGTGATCTCGCCCATGATGTCGGTCACCCGGCGGATGCTGTCAACGATCTCGCCCATGCGCATACCGGCCTGCTCCACCAGCGCGCTGCCGGTTTCGACGGTATTGACCGAATGATCGATCAGCGCCTTGATTTCTTTCGCTGCGCCGGCCGAGCGTTGCGCTAACGAACGCACTTCCGCCGCCACCACCGCGAAGCCGCGCCCCTGTTCACCGGCGCGCGCCGCTTCCACTGCCGCGTTGAGCGCGAGGATGTTGGTCTGAAAAGCAATGCCGTCGATCACGCCGATGATATCGACGATCTTGCGCGAAGAATCATTGATCGCACCCATGGTATCGACTACCTGCGCCACCACCGCTCCGCCTTTACTCGCCACGTCCGATGCCGCGCTGGCCATCGCGCTGGCCTGACGTGCGCTATCGGCATTGTGCTGCACGGTCGATGTCATCTCCTCCATCGACGAAGCCGTTTCCTCCAAGCTAGCCGCCTGTTCTTCTGTGCGCGAGGATAAATCGAGATTGCCGGTGGCGATCTGGGTCGATGCGGTCGCAATGTTATCCGTTCCGCTGCGTACCTGAGTGACGATGCCGACCAGATCTTGGCGCATAGTTTTCATCGCATACATCAAGCTTTCCTGATCGCCCGGCCGTGTCTGCACATCCACCGTCAGATCGCCGGCGGCAATCCGGCTGGCGACCAATACCGCATCGTGCGGCTCACCACCAAGCTGACCAACGATACTACGCGAAATCAGTGTAGCAACTGCGATCCCGAACAGAACGGCAAACCCGCCCAATGCCGCGAAAAGTAGTCTGGACGTGCCGGTCATGTCCACAATGCGGGCATTCATGGCAGCGATCAATTCCGCTTGGTGATCCGTCACCTTGTCGATGCTCTTGACGTAGTCGGCCAGCGCCGGCTCCAGCGTGCGCCGGCTGAGTGCGCGGGCATTTTCCTCGTTGACGGTTTTTTCTTTGAACACATCATCGCGAACGGCGATATAGGCTTTACGCCGAGCGGCGATTTCCTCGAACATACGCACTTCTTCAACGTCTTTTTCCATGCCGTCGAGTTGCTTCTGGATGGCGCTGATACGCGCGCTGGTTTCTTTGATGCGAGATTGAATCAATTTCTCGATAACGGCGTCGCTTGAATCAACCACACGCATCGTGCGCGCACCGTTCAAATCCGTGCTGGCCGCCCATTCCGTCACTAAGCGTTCCTTCACCAGCGTCTTGCTCACCATCGTGCCGACGATGGCGCTGATCGAATGTAAACGCCAGAGACCGATACCGACAATGAATGTCAGCAGAAGCAGCACAATGGCAAAGCCGACCCCCAGCCTAGTACCGACCTTGAGTTCATTGATTTTCATGGTGCTCTCCCTTGCATAGGTAATCAGAAACCAGACTATTCGGGCAATCGCGTTTTATTGTACGACACGACTTGCTCGCCCCCCAGAACGAAATTTGATGCAGTGCGCCACCGACGCGCACCGGGACAGACTATGATGTGCGTTGTTGCCATCTTCACGTCGAAACGCCATGTCCAATCAGACCGACACCCGCCACTTCTGGATGCCCTTCACCGCCAACCGGCAATTCAAATCGCGGCCGCGCATGTTGGTTGCCGCTTCGGGCATGTACTACTACACCGACGACGAGCGCCAGATTCTCGACGGCACCGCTGGTTTGTGGTGCACCAACGCCGGCCACTGCCATCCAAAAATCACCGAAGCAATCCAGCGTCAGGCCGGCATGCTTGATTACGCCCCGACTTTCCAAATGGGTCATCCACGCGCTTTTGAAGCAGCAAGCGCGCTGACATCGATCGCGCCAGCCGCATTGAATCGCGTATTCTTTTGCAACGACGGCTCGGAAGCGGTGGACAGCGCACTGAAGATCGCGCTGGCTTACCACCGCGTACGCGGTGATGGTCTGCGCCATCGTCTGATCGGCCGTGAGCGCGGCTACCACGGCGTCGGTTTCGGCGGCATTGCGGTCGGCGGCATTGCCGGCAATCGCAAGCATTTCGGTCCGGCGCTGCCGGCGGTCGATCACCTGCGCCATCCGCTCGACATCGCACGCAATGCTTTCACGCGCGGCCTGCCGTCGCAAGGCGCGGAATTGGCCGACGAACTGGAACAGCGTCTATTGGCGCTGCACGACCCGGCCACGGTGGCGGCCGTCATCGTCGAGCCGATTCAAGGTTCAACCGGTGTGATTTTGCCGCCGCAAGACTATCTGCAAAAACTGCGTACGATTTGCGACAAGTACGGCATCCTGTTGATCTTCGATGAAGTCATCACCGGCTTCGGCCGTCTCGGCAGCGCTTTCGGTGCGGACTGGTTCGGCGTCGTGCCCGACATGATCGTGTGCGCCAAGGGACTGACCAACGCCGCCGTGCCGATGGGCGCGGTGCTGGTGCGTCAGGATATCCACGACACCTTCATGGATGCCGCCGCCGACAATGCCATCGAGTTTTATCACGGCTACACTTACAGCGGCCATCCGCTGGCCGCCGCCGCCGCGATTGCGACGATGGATGTGTATCGCAGCGAGGGTTTGTTCGAGAACGCTGCTGCGTTGTCGCCTTATTTTGAAGATGCCGCGCATAGCCTGCGCGGACTGCCGCACGTAAAAGACATTCGCAACCTCGGCTTGGTCTGCGGCATCGAACTGGAAGGCATCCCCGGCCAGCCGGGTGCGCGCGCCTTCGATGTGTTCCTCCAATGCTTTTGGGAGAAAGACCTGTTGATCCGCACCACCGGCGACATCATCGCGCTGTCGCCGCCGCTGGTCATCAACAAGGCGCAGATTGATGCCTTGTTCGGTAAGCTGGCGGAGGTGCTGCGCGCACATTGAACGTTGCCATAACGATGGCTGTTATCGCACGAACGCCGGCAGTCGCTTACTTCAAACTGCCAAACACCTTGCCGATGATCGCGCTACCTGCACCGATCGGATCACGTCGAATTGCTTTTTCTTCTTCGCCGATCATGTAGTACAAACCATCGAGCGCGCGCTGCGTGACGTAACCCTCCACAGTGGACTGCTCCTGCGAGACCAGATTCAGCTTCGAGGCCTGCGACATGGTCGCATTGTATTTAGCCGACAAGCCAGAACGGTCGGTGATTTTTTTGACGATGGGCAGAAATTTCACGCCCAGCGCGCCGGATGTTTTTTCGCGGAAGAAATCAGTGACCGACGTTTCGCCGCCAGAGAGAATATTCTTCGCATCGCTCACGCTCATCGACTTCACTGCATTGAGCAGCAGCGGCTTGGCCATCGGCACGGCGGATTCGGCGGCGCGATTCATCGACACCACCAGATCGTCAAGCTGCTGGCCGCGTCCGGTCATCGCCAGCAAGGGACGCGCCTGTTCTAGCACGCCGGGCAAGCCGATCTTGACCTTGTCGTTACCGAGAAATCCATCCTTGGCGCCGAGTCGCGACACAGCCACCGACGAGCCTTTTTCCAGCGCCGCTTTCAAACCGCCAGATGCTTCTTGGCTAGTCAAATCAGAAAGGGAAAGCGCGAAGGCGGAAGATGCTGCCAATGCCAATAAAAACATGACGGCGTGCTGCGGAAAGAATGGTGGCTTCATGATGTCTCCTTATGTCGTTGCGTTGATTTTGCTTTGGAAGAACGATTGAGATATTCCTGTAACGCCAAAGCATGATTATGCTGCTGATCTTTCGCACCGTAGATCAAGCTCACGCGCCGGCCGGCAATCTGTGCGCGCAATTCTGCAACCGATTCCGTGTTGGCGTCGAGTTCGGCGAAATAATGGTGCTTGAATTCCTGCCACTTGGCGGGATCGTGATCGAACCATTTTCGCAGCGCCGTCGAAGGCGCGACATCGCGCAACCACAGATCGATGCAGGCCTTTTCCTTGCTGATGCCGCGCGGCCAAAGACGATCCACCAACACACGCAGGCCATCCGTTTCTGCTGGCGCATCGTATGCGCGCTTGACGACGATCATGCAGCCTCCATCCCGTGCCGGCATCGGCCGGCTCATATTGGAATGTACACCTTTTGCCGGCGTCTGAAAATCCGCGTATCGCTCACTTGGCAAGCAATGTCGGCGACAACTCCAACGGCCCCGATCCGCTGTAGCGATCTAGGTAGAGATAAATCACTGGCGTGATGAACAGCGTAATCACTTGCGACAGCAGCAGGCCGCCAACGATTGCCACGCCCAAGGGTTGACGCAATTCCGCGCCCGCACCCAAGCCGAGCGCAATCGGTAGCGCGCCCATCAGCGCCGCCAGCGTGGTCATCAAAATCGGGCGGAAGCGCAGCAGACAGGCGGTGCGGATCGCTTCTGCCGGTTTCATGTTGTGCGTGCGTTGCGCATCGAGCGCGAAGTCGATCATCATAATGGCGTTTTTCTTCACGATGCCGATCAGCATCAGGATACCGATTGTGGCGATCAGGGTCAGCTCGAAGCCGAAGATACGCAATGCCAGCAAAGCGCCCACCGCCGCCGACGGCAAACCAGCCAGAATCGTCAGTGGATGGATGTAGCTTTCGTACAGCACGCCGAGCAGAATGTAGATCACCGCCAGCGCCAGCAACAACAGCGCGATCTGGCTGCCCTGCGAAGACTGGAACACCGCCGCGTCGCCGGAATAGGAAGTGATGATGGTGGTCGGCATGCTCAACTGACGTTTGATTTGCTCGATCTTCGTGCTGGCGTCGCCCAATGCCACGTCCGGCGCGAGATTGAAAGACACCGTCACCGCCTGCAACTGCCCCTGATGATTGACCGACACCGGCGCGGCGGCGCGACGCACCGTCGCCACGCTCATCAGCGGCACCAGCGCGCCGGTCGTTTTACTGCGCAAATAAATTTTGGACAAATCATTTTCATCCTGATTGCCCATGTTGGCGTCCTGCAGGATCACCTGATAACTGTTGCTGCTGCTGAAAATGGTCGAAACTTGACGGTCGCCATAGGCGCTATACAAGGCGGTGCGAATATCCTGAATCTGCAAACCTGCTTCGCTGGCGCGGTCGCGGTTGATATCGACCACCGCCTGCAAACCTTTCATCTGCGAATCGCTGGTGACATCGCGGAACATCGGTTCGGCGCGCATTTTCGTCTGTAATTTTTCCGACCAGTCGTTCAACTCATCGGCGCGCACGCTTTGCAATACATATTGATAGCGACTTTTACTGGACTTGCCACCCAGCCGCAGATTCTGCACTGGCGACAGATAGACCGCCATGCCCGGCACGCTGTTGATTTTTTTGCGCAACTGCTCCATCACGCCATCCATCGCTTTGCGTTCGCCGCGCGGCTTCAGGCCGATGAACAGGTTGCCGGTATTGCTGCCGGTGACACGCGCCGCCACCGTGGCAACGTTCGGGTCGTGGCGAATCATGTCAGAAGCCTTCTGCACCATCGCCACCATCGCCGGATAAGAAATATCCTGCGGCCCTTCGACCACGCCGCTGATCTGGCCGATGTCTTCACTGGGAAAGAAACCCTTGGGCATACTGTCGAATAGCCACACCGTCAACACCAGAGTCGAAGCCGCCACCGCCAGCACGGCACGGCGATGCAGCAGACACCAGTCAAGACCGCGCTCGTAAGTCTGCAAGGTGGCGGCAAACACATTCTCGAAACGACGAACCAGCCAGCCTTCGTTTTCGTGCGTTTCATGTTTCAGGTAACGGCTGCACAGCATCGGC
>JAFECY010000247.1 GCA_018241865.1 Pseudomonadota bacterium
CACGTTTTTAGCGACTGCGTCCGGTTTGATGATCGACAAGGTGCGTTCGATTGCCATTTGCAAAAACTCCAATAAAAAGAAAGGGTTAAGATTGTTACTTAATAAACTAATCAACCTTAGATTTTAGCATGAATACCGCCTTCTCAGATGGATATTGCCTAGGCAATCACGGGAAGTGACGCTTATCGGCCAGCTAGGTCGAAAACGGCGATCGATTCCACATGCGCAGTATGAGGAAACATGTTGACCACGCCTGCTTGCTGGAGCGCATATCCCGCTTCGTGCACCAAAATGCCAGCATCGCGCGCCAAAGTCGCCGGATTACAAGAAACATAGACAATTCTGTGCGGCAGCAGTTCGGGGCGCGACTTGGCCAGCTCGGCCAACGCCAAACAAATGGCCGCAGCACCTTCGCGCGGCGGATCGACCAACATGCGGTCAAATTTCCCTAGAGCGATCAAGTCTTCAGCCGTGGCCTCAAACAAATTACGGCAATGAAACGTGGTTTTTTCCGTCAAGCCGTTGCGTCCAGCATTGTCCAGTGCGCGACTGGTCAATGCAGTACTGCCCTCTATGCCCACGACTTCACGCGCCTGAGTCGCCAGCGGCAGAGTGAAATTTCCCAAACCGCAAAACAAGTCGGCTACCCGATCTTGCGCTTGCACATCGAGCAGACGCAAGGCACGCGTCACCAACACACGATTGATCTGATGATTGACTTGCGTAAAATCGGTCGGTTTGAACGGCATGCAAATGTCGAATTCCGGCAAGGTGTAATGCAAGCTAGTCTGCGCCGGATAGAAAGGATAGGCCGTATCGGGGCCTGCCGGCTGCAGCCACCATTCAACGCGGTAGCGATCGGCAAAAGCTTTCAGCTTGTCTTCATCGCCGACAGTCAGCGGCGCCATGTTACGCATGACCAGCGCCGTGGTGGTTTCCCGCTCGCCAGCGCCGACCGCCAGTTCGATTTGCGGGATGCGGTCAATGATCGACAGCGAAGCCACCAACTCGCGCAGCGGCACCAGCATGGCCGATACATTCGGCGGCAGGATTTCGCAGGTTTTCATGTCGGCGACAAAACTGGATTTGCGTTCGTGGAAACCGACCAGCACTCCGCCCTTCTTCAGCACATTTCGCACCGAAATACGCGCACGGTAGCGATAACCCCAAGTCGGCCCGTAGATCGGCCGCATGATATTGGCTGCTTGCACCTTGGCCAGATGCTTCAGATTATCTTCCAGTACGCGCTGCTTGATCGCCACTTGCGCCGAGGCTTCGACGTGCTGCATGGAACAACCGCCGCAGCTGCCAAAATACTGGCATTGCGGCGTCACCCGCAACGCTGATTCGCTGTGCAGCTCTTTCAGAGTGGCGGCTTCCCATTTCGGTTTTTTACGAAAAGTCTGGCACGAAACGCGCTCGCCGGGCAAAGCGCCTTCGACGAAAATGACCTTGCCCGGCGTACCATCTTCGTTCGGCACATGGCCGACGCCACGGCCTTCCATGTCGAGGGATTCGATTTCTATGATGGTGTGCTGCATGAGGATAAAAACGGGCAAGAAAAGCCCGACATGATACTGCAATCACACGCGCATCAGCAGGCAAAAATCAGGTGTGCGGCCAAGCCGCCAGATATTCTTTCCAATGGGCGGCATCCATACCGGCAAGCACCTCTCGCACCAACATTACTTCAGCATCGTACTGCGCGCGCGTCAATTCACCGCGCATCAAGCGGAAGCGGCAATACACCAGATAGGTATTGACCACGTCGGTTTCACAATAGTCACGAATCTCGCTCAAACGCCCTTGTTGATACAGCGTCCAAACTTGTGAACCGTCCACACCGAGCTTACCGGGAAAACCGCACAGCTTGGCCAGATCATCTAATGGCGCATTGGCGCGGCCGGTGTACATCGCTAGCAGATCCATCAAATCCAGATGTCTAGTGTGATAACGACTGAGATAATTGTTCCACTTAAAGTCGCGGTCTTCCTCACCCATTTCCCAGTAGCGCGACGCCGTCACGCCATGAATCATGGCGCGGTAATGCAGCACCGGCAAGTCGAAGCCGCCGCCGTTCCACGACACTAATTGCGGCGTGTACTTATCAATGGTGCGGAAAAAATCGCTGACCAATTTCGCTTCGCCGTCCTCCAGGTTGCCGAGAGAACGCACGCGAAATCCATCGTTGTCGCGAAACACACAAGAAATCGCAGCGACGCGGTGCAGATGATGTTGTAAAAAATCCGAGCCGAGCTTTTCGCGGCGCGCATCAAAAGCTGCCTGCGCCACCTCTGCATCCGTCATCGCAGCAGGATGGCCATGCAACTGGCGCAAGCCATGCACATCGGGAATCGTTTCGATGTCGAATACCAAAACGGGCGTCATAACAAGGCATCCTTGCCGACGCCGTTCGACGTCAATGCGCGTTTGAGTTTGATGAGGGCTTCCTGCTGGATCTGGCGCACGCGCTCACGCGTGACGCCCATTTCATCCGCCAATTCCTCCAGCGTCGCCGGATCATCATTATCGAGACCGAAACGACGCAAGATCACAATACGCTGTTTATCCGGCAGCTTGCTGAGCCAGTCGCGCACCTTGGCGTTCATCTCGTGCTTTTCGGCGCGCGAATCGGGGCCGTCGGCACTATCGCCCGGCAGCATATCCATCAGGCTGGCTTGCGGATCGTTGTCGAGCGGCGCATCGAGCGAAGTCGCATGCTCGGACAAGGCGAGAATATCTTGCACATCCTCCACCGGACGCTCCACTAAATGAGCAATGTCTTCAGCAGTGGCATCTTTGCCATCATGGTGCTGTGCTTCAAGATGATATTTGGCACGCAGAATCTGATTCAGCTCGCGCACCATATGCACTGGCAGGCGCACGGTGCGTGCTTGGTTCATGATCGCTCGCTCGATGCTTTGGCGTATCCACCAAGTGGCATAAGTGGAAAAGCGAAAACCGCGTTCTGGCTCGAATTTGTCGATGGCGCGCATCAACCCGAGATTGCCTTCTTCGATCAAATCGAGCAACACCACGCCGCGATTGATATAGTGCTTGGCGATGGAAACGACGAGACGCAAATTGTGCTCGATCATCTTTTGACGCGCATCAAAATTACCCTGCTTCGCCAACGTCGCGTAATGCACTTCCTGCTCCACCGTCAACAACGGGCGCGCGCCAATCTGATTCAAATAATGTTGCGTGGTATCGGTTGATAGTTCAGCGGCCAGCACCGACTTCAATTCATCGACGGCTCCGGCCGTTGCGACAACAGCTCCGTTCCCACTCTCTTCGGCACCCTCACCGCTCTCGCCGAATTCCAATGATGCATCAGCCGCATCATCGTCTGACGCCGCATCTTCATTCATCTGCGGACGGGAGGGAGAAGTCATTTATCTGGCGGGCAAAAATTTGGCGGGATCGACAGGTTTGCCTTGCTGGCGAATCTCGAAATGCAGCTTCACGACATCCGAATCTGTATTGCCCATTTCGGCGATCTTGTCTCCCTGATTGACGTTTTGCCCTTCCTTCACGAGCAGCGTTTTATTGTGCGCGTAGGCGGACAACAGCGTATTGCTATGTTTGACGATGACGAGATTACCGTAACCGCGTATACCGCTACCGGCATACATCACTTTTCCGCTACTAGCCGCCAATACCGGCTGTCCGGCTTTACCGCCGATGTCGATGCCTTTTTTGTTTTCGCTGAAGGTGCCGAGAATTTTTCCTTCAGCTGGCCATTTCCATGAAATACCGGCATCTTCGCCGTTTGTCGCCACCGGCTCTGGCGGTTTCTCGGTCGGCTTCTGCCTCTCGGGGCGCATTTCTGTACCCACCGCCGATTCCGGTTTCTGCAACTCGGTCAACGTGGCTTCCGAATACGGACGCTTATCACCACGCGGCCCGGTTTTATTCATACTGGGGACGACAGCGCCCGGCACACCGGACGGCGTCGAAAGTGGGCGCACTTCGATGCCAGAAGCACTGGCGACGCTACCCGTCTGCACGGGGCCGGATGCGGGTGCGTTAGTGGGTCCCGTGACGCGCAATACCTGATCGACGCGAATATCGTTCGGGCTGGCGAGGTTGTTCCAGACAACTAGATCGCGATAGCTCTGACCGAATTCCAGTGCGATCTGATACAAGGTATCGCCTTTTCTGACGGTGTAGTACCCTTGGCTGTCCATATGGCGCGGTCCGCCAGAAGCGGCAATCGGCGCCGCTGGCCTTGCCTCGGGACGCGCGGTGCGGTCAACGATGGGAGCAGGATTGCGCGAAGTACTGCACGCCGCCAAAGTCAGGACGACGCAGCACAGCAGGATTGCTTGCGAGATGCGATTTTTCATGCGATTCAAATTCCGTTTCATACCATGCTCACATCGTGCCGGGACGTAAAGGCACGAAGTGACAATCTTCCAAAGTAGTATCGACCCATTCTGTTTTGCCTACCCGTTCAATCAAGTGCAACACCTGATGTCTTGCACCAACCGGCGCCACCAGTCGGCCACCTATCGACAACTGGTCAAGCAAAGCCTGCGGCACTTCCATGCCAGCCGCCGCGAGTATGATGCCGTCGAACGGTGCTGCCTGCGGCAAGCCTAACATACCATCACCGTAATGCAGTCGAATATTCGCAATCCGCATCGGCCGCAAGTTGGTTTTAGCCAGTTCGTGCAAAGGTTTAATCCGTTCGATCGAATACACCTCGTCGGCCACCAGCGACAACACCGCCGCTTGGTACCCGCAGCCCGTACCGATTTCCAGCACGCGCTTCATCACGCCACCATTGCGATTGGCGCGCATCACCTCAATCATGCGCGCGACGATGTAAGGCTGAGAAATGGTTTGGTGATGGCCGATCGGTAGCGAAGCGTCGATATAGGCTTGGCTCGCCAAAGCCGGTTCCATGAACAGATGACGCTGCACCGCTTCCATCGCCGCCAATACCTTGGCATCGCGCACACCTTGACTGGCAACGCGCACCACCATCGCTTTGCGTACCGCTTCCGATACCAGCGGCGTAGTCCGTTCTGATGCGGCGGGCGATATCCCTGCAACGGGCGTATGTCCATGTTGAACACTGCCATGCCGCGCGACATTACGGGTCGCGGTTTGCGGCGTTACCGCCTTGCCTGTCGCCGCCTTGGTCTGCTCAACCACAGACGACAGCGACAAGGGAAAACGCCGGGGTTTGTCGTTCATACCCATGCCTCGCTCAGATTCGCCAGTTGCGCACGATGCGTTAAGTCCATCTGCAAAGGCGTCACCGAAATGTCGCCATGCGCCGTCGCATGGAAATCCGTACCCTCGCCCGCATCCCGCACCGCGCCGACCAAGCCGATCCAATAGACATCCCGCCCTTGCTGATCCTGCTCTTTGATTACTGCTTCCGATTCATGCCGTTTGCCAAGCCGGGTCGGCACCACCTTACCCAATTTTTCGTAGGGCAAATTGGGGATATTGACGTTGAGGAGATACGGCTTTTGCAATGCATCAAAACGTCGCAAAACGATGTCGCGCGCAACGCGAGCGGCAGCAGCGATTTCCTGCCAACCTTTATCTACCTGAGAAAAAGCAATCGAAGGAATGCCGAACAAATACCCTTCCGTCGCCGCCGCCACGGTGCCGGAATAAATCGTATCGTCACCCATGTTCTGTCCTTGGTTGATGCCGGAAACCACTAGGTCAGGCTTCTCCGCCAACAGCCCAGTCAGCGCCACATGCACGCAATCGGAAGGGGTGCCATTCACGACATAAAAACCGTTGTCGGCGCGGGTGACGGACAACGGGCGATCTAAGGTCAGGGAATTGGATGCACCAGAACGATTGCTATCCGGCGCGACGACGACGATTTCGGCAATCGACGCCATCACCTCGGCCAACGCCACAATGCCCGGCGCAAGGTAACCGTCGTCGTTGCTAATCAGGATTTTCATACGCCGATTTTACCTGAAGCGTGCTGCCAAGCCGACGAAATCGGCTCAGAAAAAACGACGTAACCAACACTCAGTCGTGAGCAGCCGCAACAGCAAAAAAAGCCATCGCCTCAGCGGCTTCGCGCGTACGCCGAAAGGATGGCAGACTTTGCCAAATGCGACGCCCGTATGGCTTGGAAATCAGACGCGGGTCGCAAATCATCAGTACGCCGCGGTCGGATTCATCGCGGATCAGGCGACCGGCACCCTGCTTCAGATTGATGATCGCCTCCGGCAATTGGTGATGCATGAAGCCGTTCAAACCCTTACGTTCCAGCGCTTCGATGCGCGCTGCCAGTACCGGATCGTCCGGCGGCGCGAACGGCAGCTTATCGATGATGACCAACGACAATGCCTCGCCACGCACATCGACGCCTTCCCAAAAACTCTGACTGCCAATCAATACGCCATTGCCGGCAGCGCGAAAACGATCGAGTAATTCGGTACGTCCAGCCTCGCCCTGCACGAACAACGGAAACGGCAACTTGCGCTGCTCGAACTCGGCGCGCAAACGTTCGGCAGCGCGGTTGACTGCTCGCAACGTGGTGCACAGGAAAAAAGTGCGTCCGCCAGCCGCCTCGATCACCGGCAGTGCGGCATCGAGCACGGCATCGGTGTAATCCGGCGTATTCGGCTGCGGCAAATTCTGCGGCACGTACAACAAGCCTTGCGTGCCGTAATCGAATGGGCTGGGCCAACTGCGCGCCGGCTCATTCTGCAAACCCATCTGCGAAGCGTAATGATGGAAATCGTTTTTGACGG
>JAFECY010000248.1 GCA_018241865.1 Pseudomonadota bacterium
AACCAGCCACTTTCCTTCGCTTTGAACCAAGCAAGCATCGACTCCGGCGTCCGCGCTTGGTAATCGAACAGCGCCGTCGAGGTGAGGATGGCGTCGTTGAAAATCTCCAGGATGTGCGCGGCGTGTCGCTCGTGGGTGCAGCTAATGATCTTCATATGGAGGAATAATGGCTACCTGTATAGCAGCGGATAAACATCATTGGACAAGCGCGAGGGCTGCCATCAACGCATCTGAAATAATTCTTGATGGAAGCGCCCTGTTGGCAGATCGTGAGCGAGAAAATCCTTGCGCAGCGCTTGTCCGAATCCCGGCGGGCCACAGAACCAGATGCTGGCTGACTGCCATTCCGGCACGGCGGCACGGATACGTTCGCCGTTCAGACGTCCATCTTTGCCATCGACTAGCAGGTGCAGCCGCACGCCCGCGGCTTTAGCATCTGCCGTGAGACGGTCGATGGCAGCCTGTTCAAAATCGGCAGTTGGATGAAAGAGATCGATCGTCTTTGCGTCCTGCATCGCGGCGCGCTGCTTCATGCGTGCGATGAATGGCGTGATGCCGATGCCCGCCCCCACCCAGATCTGATGTGGTTGCGCATCCTCGAAATCGAAACAACCGTAAGGGCCTTCCACCATCACCGGCATACCGATCTTCAACCTTTCTCGCAAGCGGCTGGTATGATCGCCCAGCGCCTTGGTGATAAAGACGAGTCTGCGATCAGCAGGGTTCCACGCGGAAGCGATGGTATAGGGGTGCGCGCCTTCGCCTTTCTCCGTGGTGACAAAGGCAAACTGCCCGGCAGTATGACCGCGCCAGTTATCTTCTAGCACGACCACGGTTTCGAGCACGCGCAGTGCGGGGAAATCAGTCAGCTCCGCGATCATTCCCGACACTTTGCGGCCAGTGCCGATTCGCCCCGCCAACGTCAACATCGCGGCCACGCTGCCGCCCAGCAGCAAGACCGCCAACAGTCCACCGACCGGTTGCGTCCAATACTCCGTCTTGGTGAGCACGAGAGCGTGATAGACCAACGCAAGATAAGCGAGCGCGATCCATTTGTGGATCTTGGCGAACCAGTGATAAGGGAATCGCTTGACCAAAGCCAGAACGATCAGCACGACGGCCGCGTAAAACGCCCATTCGCCGACGGACTCGGCCAAGCCCCGCTGATTACGCAGCCAGCTCTCGATGACGCCAAGCGTTTCTCCAGCCACCGGCTTGCGCGCGGGCTTTTCCAGCCAGCCCCAACCCACCATCCATTTGGTGCCTTTCGCCCACCACCAGTGAGTGATGGCGACCACTAGCGCCGCGATACCCAGCCACTTGTGCAGGCGATACATCTTGTCCAGTCCGTCCAAATGCGGCTCCAGCCATTTCGGGCGTAGCGCCAACAGCATGGCCACGCTCATCAAACCGATGCCGAGCACTCCGCTGTATTGCATGAACACGGTGCGAAACGAGAAGTACGTGAACGGCTCGGGTAACAGCGTATCGGCGACGAGCCATAGCGCAGTTAGCAAAAACAGAATCGTCAGAAGTGAAACCTTAATACGCGTCATGGATTACCTTCGATGCAATTTCGTAGCGGCCCCGTGTTAATAAAGAGCATGCAATTTGGGGCGCGACTCGCTTAACGACTCGCTTAACTGCTGTGCTGAACAACGTCGCTCCGCGGAGAAAATCAAGCGCCATCGTTTCATCCCTGTGAAAAACTACAATTTTACTGTAGCGCTTTCTGACACTGCGTATTGCCAAACATGACCTTCACCCATACGTTGAACCGAAGTGGGCACGACGTATTGTAAGCAATGAATCGCGCACCTGAATTCCAAAAAATTTAACCCAAATCAAGAATTTCAAATAAACTCGCCGCGCCGATTGACCCCACTATATTTAGTCACTAACCTCCATTGCACCACCATATATTGTGCCAAATGGAGACAAGATGACACCCAAGGCAATTTCTTTTTTGAGCCATATCGTCAAGCGCGATGGCAGCCTCGACCCCTTTGATTCCAACAAAATTCTGTCGGCGGTATTACGCGCCGGCCAAGCCAGCGGCGAGTTCGGCCCAGAAGAAGCCGAGGAGCTGACCCTGAAGGTCGTGATGCGGCGCGTGCAGTTGCAGGGCGAGCTGGCGCCGCAAGTGGAGCAGATTCAGGACGTGGTGGAATCGGTGTTGTTCGACGCCGGCTACCGCAATACGCTGCGCGGTTACATCGTCTATCGCGAGCAGCACAAGAAGTTGCGCACCGATCGCAAAACCTTGGTCGATGTCGAGTCGTCCATCAACGAATATTTGCAGCAGCTCGACTGGCGTGTCAACGCCAATGCCAACCAAGGCTATTCGCTGGGCGGGTTGATTCTGAATGTCTCGGGCAAGGTGATCGCCAATTACTGGCTCAATCATGTCTATCCACCGGAGGTGGGCGAAGCGCACCGCGAAGCGGACATTCACATTCACGATCTCGACATGCTATCCGGTTACTGCGCCGGCTGGTCGCTGCGCACGCTTTTGCATGAAGGCTTGAATGGCGTGCCGGGCAAGGTCGAGTCGGGGCCGCCGAAGCATATGTCGTCTGCCGTCGGGCAAATCGTCAACTTCCTCGGTACTTTGCAAAACGAATGGGCGGGCGC
>JAFECY010000249.1 GCA_018241865.1 Pseudomonadota bacterium
CACGCCTGCCATATTCAACTTCAGCGGCAGATGGCTACTTTGCCCACCATAAATTTTGTTGCCTACTTGACGCTTTGCGTAATTAACCAAAATCTTGCGTTGACCACGCTCGATAAACACAACCACATAGGTCACGATCGCCACGATCACGCAAATCAAGATCGCAGAAAAATTTGTCATCGAGCCGGTACGAACCAGCTCAAACAATCCTGCTAACGCATTCGGCAACCCTGCCGCAATACCCGCAAAAATAATAATCGAGATGCCATTACCCAAACCCCGCTCGGTAATCTGCTCACCCAGCCACATCAGGAACATCGTGCCTGTCAACAATGTGACGACAGCCGTGAAGCGGAAAGCATAGCCTGGATCAATCACTAGACCGGCTTGCGATTCCAGCGCAACTGCGATGCCCAGCGCCTGAAACAAGGCCAACACCAAGGTGCCATAGCGCGTGTACTGAGTAATCTTGCGACGCCCCGATTCACCTTCTTTTTTCAGCGCTTCGAGTTGTGGCGACACGATCGACAGCAGTTGCATGATGATCGACGCCGAAATGTACGGCATGATGCCCAGCGCAAAAATCGTGAAGCGCGACAAGGCGCCACCGGAGAACATGTTAAACATGCCCAAGATGCCACCTTGATTTTGCTGGAACAACTCCGTCAACTTAGCTGGATCAATACCCGGAACCGGAATATGCGCACCAATCCTGAACACGAGCAGCGCTGCAAGCAGAAACCACAGGCGATTCCAAGGGAAACCGCTTGCCGCGCTTTTAGCCAGTTGAGGATTAGTAGCCAATGATTACTCCGAAAACCTTAGACGACCGAGCCGCCAGCAGCTTCAATTGCAGCCTTAGCACCTTTGGTTGCTGCCAAGCCCTTCAACGTTACTTTTTTACCGATCGAACCAGACAGAATCACGCGCACCACGCGCGCCAACTCGCCCACCAGGCCAGCCTGCTTCAATGCCAAAATATCCACTTCGGCAACCGGCAAATTCTCCAGATCAGACAAGCGCACTTCAGCTTTGTACGGCGTTGCCAGCGACTTGAAGCCACGCTTCGGCAAGCGGCGTTGCAGCGGCATCTGGCCGCCCTCAAAACCAACTTTATGAAAACCGCCAGAGCGCGATTTTTGACCCTTGTGACCACGACCAGCCGTCTTGCCCAGGCCGGAACCGATACCACGACCGACGCGACGCTTGGCGTGTTTCGCACCTTCAGCGGGTTGAATAGTATTCAATTGCATGATTTGCTCCATTCGCAAGCCGAGCTTACGAAATGACTTTCACGAGATAGGAAACCTTGTTGATCATGCCGCGCACGGCCGGAGTGTCCTGCAACTCCGAAACCGAATTAGTGCGGCGCAGGCCGAGACCGCGCACGGTGGCGCGATGATCTTGACGCGTGCCGATCAAACCCTTGACCAGTTTCACTTTGATGGTATTTGCCATGGCGATCCCCTTAACCCAGGATTTCTTCAACGGATTTGCCGCGCTTGGCTGCAATTTCCGAAGGCGTGTTCATCTTGGTCAGGCCATCCAGCGTGGCGCGAACCATGTTGTACGGATTGGTCGAGCCGTAGGACTTAGCCACGACATTGGTCACGCCCATTACCTCGAAAATCGCACGCATCGGGCCGCCCGCGATCACGCCGGTACCATCCTTGGCAGGCGCCATCAACACCGCGGAAGCGCCATGACGGCCGTTGACCGTATGCTGCAAAGTGCCGTTCTTCAAGGTCACCTTGACCATCTTGCGGCGCGCTTCTTCCATTGCCTTTTGCACAGCGACCGGCACCTCTTTCGATTTGCCCTTGCCCATGCCGATACGGCCATCGCCATCACCGACCACGACGAGTGCGGCGAAACCCATGATACGACCACCTTTCACCACCTTGGTGACGCGGTTGACCGCAATCATTTTTTCGCGCATGCCGTCATCCGGCTTGTCGTTTTGCGTTTTTGCTTGCATCTTTGCCATGACGATTTTCCCTTAGAACTTCAGACCGGCTTCACGGGCAGCCTCGGCAACCGCCTTGATACGACCGTGGTAACGGAAACCGGAGCGATCGAACGCAACTTCGGCAATACCGGCCTTCAAAGCCTTCTCGGC
Organism: Pseudomonadota bacterium; assembly: GCA_018241865.1. Classification (GTDB taxonomy): domain Bacteria; phylum Pseudomonadota; class Gammaproteobacteria; order Burkholderiales; family Burkholderiaceae_D; genus Paucimonas. The sequence continues at coordinate 2,120 of JAFECY010000249.1, forward strand.
GACGCGCTTGCCAACCAAAGCAGCAGCGGCAGCATTGCCACCCGCACCGGACTGACCTGCCAATTGCGCACGCACTTCCGCCTCCAGCGTCGAAGCCGAAGCCAACACCTTGGCGTCCGGACCGATGATGCTTGCATAAATATGCAAATTGGTACGGTGCACAGCCAAGCGATTCACCTTGAGCTCTGCGATCTTGGCGCGAGTTTGCGTTGCGCGGCGCAGACGTGATTGTTTCTTGTCCATCATCAGCCCCTATTACTTCTTCTTGGTTTCTTTGATGATCACCACTTCGTCCGAATAACGGACGCCCTTGCCCTTGTAAGGCTCGGGACTGCGGTAAGCACGAACTTCGGCGGCAACCTGGCCGACGCGCTGACGATCGATACCCTTGATCAGGATTTCGGTCTGCGTCGGGGTTTCGCACTTGACGCCCTGCGGCATCTGATGCACCACCGGATGCGAGAAACCAAGAGACAAATTCAGCTTATCACCCTGTGCTTGCGCCTTGAAACCCACGCCAACTAGGTTCAGCTTTTTTTCAAAACCCTTGGTTACGCCATTAACCATGTTACTGACCAGTGCGCGCAGCGTACCGGACATTGCATTGGCTTCACGACTCTCATTAGCCGCCTCAAACTTCAGCATGCCATTGTCGTTTTGCACTTTCACCAAACCATTCAAGGATTGGGAAAGCGTGCCCAGCGGGCCTTTTACAGTGATTTGCTCTGCGCTGATAGTCGCTTCCGCGCCATTCGGCAGTGCAATCGGCATTTTACCTACACGAGACATGGTGCACTCCTTAGGCCACGTAGCAAATGACTTCGCCACCGACGCCGGTTGCGCGCGCTTTGCGGTCGGTCATGACACCTTTCGGGGTCGACACGATGGCCACGCCCAAACCGTTCATGACATTAGGGATATCGTCCTTGCCCTTGTAAATCCGCAGACCAGGGCGCGACACGCGCTCCAGACGCTCGATGACAGGACGACCAGCGTAATACTTCAAACCGATTTTTAATTCGGCTTTGCCAGCAGCTTCCGCTACGGCGAAATCTTCGATATAGCCCTCGTCTTTCAAGACGTTGGCAATTGCCACCTTGACTTTGGACGATGGCATTGCAACGGTGGTTTTTTGCACCACTTGCGCGTTGCGAATGCGGGTCAGCATATCGGCGATAGGATCGCTCATACTCATTGCATCTTCTCCTATTACCAGCTAGCTTTGGTCATACCCGGAATATCGCCACGCATAGCGATTTCGCGGACTTTGATACGGCCCAGACCGAACTTACGGAAAGTGCCACGAGGACGACCCGTCAGCGCGCAGCGATTACGCTGGCGAGTCGGATTAGCATTGCGCGGCAGCGCCTGCAATTTCAGACGCGCTTCGTAACGCTCTTCTTCCGACTTCGATTGATCGTCGATGATTGCCTTCAACTCGGCGCGCTTGCCGGCGTATTTCTTCACCAAGTCGGCGCGCTTTTGTTCACGGTTAATCAGTGCCAGTTTTGCCATGGCAGCCTCAGTTTCTGAACGGGAATTTAAATGCGGCGAGAAGCGCTTTTGCTTCGTCGTCGGTCTTCGCAGTGGTGGTGATACTGATGTTCATGCCACGCAATGCGTCAATCTTGTCGTACTCGATCTCGGGGAAAATAATTTGCTCTTTCACACCGATGTTGTA
>JAFECY010000024.1 GCA_018241865.1 Pseudomonadota bacterium
GGTTCAACCCAAGCAATCTTCAGTCATTTTCTGAAAATGTTGCCGAATTAAATTTGACGGATTTGTTGTGCCCCGCTACGCATCATTGAAAACGAGCTGCCGTATTGACGATTGCATCGCATTCTTAGCTGTCGATACGTTAATGCGTAATTCCATCCCTCCGCACAACTTTGATGAAAGTCAGCCAGATGATGCGGATGTCGAACCAAAGTGTTTGCCTTTGCAGGTATTCGACATCCAGTTGAACCTTGTCGGGTATCGGCAGCTCGTCGCGGCCGTTGATTTGCGCCCAGCCGGTCAGTCCGGGCACCAATTGATGCACGCCGCGCTCGGTTCTTAACGCCACCAGATCATCCTGATTGAACAGGGCCGGACGCGGGCCGACGAAACTCATGTCACCCTTGATGATGCTCCACAACTGCGGCAATTCATCCAGACTGGATTTGCGCAGAAAGCTGCCGATCGGGGTCAGATGCGCGTCGGCATCCTGCAACAGATGGGTCGCCACCGCCGGCGTACCGACGCGCATGCTGCGGAATTTGGGCATCCTGAAGATGGCATTGTTCCTGCCGACGCGATCCGACCAGTACAAAGCCGGGCCGGGCGAGGTCAAACGAACCAGCAGCGCCACGATCAACACCGGCAACGCCAGGATCAACCCCGCCACCAGCGCCAGCGCCAAGTCGAACAGACGCTTGCTCACCGCAAGGCTTTCCTTATTGCCGCACAAATCCGCTCAAGCTGCGCTTCGCTCATGTTGGAACCGGAGGGCAGACAAACGCCTTGCTTGAAAAGCCGGTCGGAAACAGAAGTCTCGCCGTGACTGAAATAGGCGCAGTCGGCGAATACCGGTTGCAGATGCATCGGTTTCCAGATCGGTCGCGCCTCGATCATTTCCTGTGCCAGCCGCTGAATCAAGGCCGTGCCGCCGATCTGCGTGACAGCCGGGTCGATGGTGCAGGCGCTCAGCCAGTGGGTCGAATAACTCCAGTCAGGTTCGGGCATCCATTGCAGGCAGCTTACATCCGCCAATGCTTCGCGGTATTTCTCGAACACGGCGCGGCGCGATAGCACCCGATCCTCCAGCACCTTGAGCTGCCCGCGCCCGACCCCGGCGAGGATATTGCTCATGCGGTAGTTGTAGCCGATCTGGGTATGCTCGTAATGCGGTGCGGGGTCGCGCGCTTGGGTGGCGAGGAAGCGCGCTTTTTCGATCAGCTCGCGATCGTCCGAGATCAGCATGCCGCCGCCCGAGGTGGTGATGATCTTGTTGCCGTTGAACGAGTAGATGCCGAGGCGGCCGAAGGTGCCGCTGGCCTTGCCTTTGTACTGTGCGCCGAGCGATTCGGCGGCGTCTTCGATCATCGGCACGCCGTAGCGGTCGCACAGCGCGAGAATCGGGTCCATGTCGGCGCTCTGCCCATACAGGTTCACCACGATCACCGCCTTGGGCAAGCGACCTTTTTTCTCTGCGGCGACGAAAGCTTTTTCCAGCGCGGCAGCCGACATGTTCCAACTCTCCGGGCCGGAATCGATGAAGACCGGCTTGGCTCCCTGATAGACGATGGGGTTGGCACTGGCGGCGAAGGTCAGCGTCGAGCAAAAGACCTCATCGCCGGCGCCGATATTCAGCAAGCGCAAAGCCAGATGGATGGCCGCCGTGCCGGAACTCACTGCGGCAGCATGGCCGATGCCGACCAACGCAGCCAATTCCTTTTCAAAGGCATCGACGTTCGGGCCGAGCGGGGCGATCCAGTTGGTGCGGAAGGCTTCTTCCACGAATTCCAGTTCGGCGCTACCCATATGCGGAGTGGACAGTAAAATCTGTTCGTCGATCTCGCGCCGTTCCAGCAATTCCAGAACGCGCCCGGCAGCATCGACCACTGGCAGATGGTTGAAGCCATTCTGATTCATCAGGTTCAAAGCTTCGCGGCGCAGATACCCCGCGCCGATGACGACCGATTGGATCGAAGGCAGAGCAACGAGACTGGCGCCGAGTGCGTGACCATCCAGCAGCAGGCGGCGCAGATCGCCGTCGGTGATGGTGCGATCCAGTGCGCCGTCTTCTTTCAACAGCAACAGGATGCCATGCGCCGTCTGGTTCAGACAGGCCAGCGCTTCCTTGATGCTGGCTTGTCGGGTGATGGAAATTTCAGAGAGTTTGATCACGCTTACCTCAAATGATTTTTCTGGCCGGGACGCCGACTAACCGTACGCCATCCGGCACATCGGCGATGACTACCGCGCCCGCACCGATGGTTACGTCGTCGCCGATGCGAATGCCCGGCAGGATGTTGGCACCGGCACCGATCAGTACGCGCTTGCCGACACTGACATTGCCGCCCAAGGTGGCATTCGGGGCAACATGGCAAAACTCGCCGATACGGCAATCATGGTCGATCACCGCACCGTGGTTGACGATGCTGCCGCGACCCAGCCATGCCTCCGGCGCGACGATTGCGCGCGCCGCCACGAATACGCCTGCTTCGATGGTGGCAGAAACTGCAATGACGGCAGCCGGATGAATGATGGTCAGCGGCTGACTGCCCAATGCTTCCAGCTTTTCATGGAACTGCTGTCGGGTGTTAGCACTGCCGATGGCGACATGAAAATATCCGTGCGCCGCTTCCGGCTGAATCGCCGGCGTCAGCACCGATACTCCCAGCAGCGTGGTGCCGGCAAGTTCTTCCTTGCCATCCGCAACGTAAATCCGTTCTGAAGCTACGCCGCCGGCAAGCAGTGCATCCAGCACCACTTTGCCATGCCCGCCCGCGCCCACCAGGAAAATTTTTTCAGTATGCATTCGCTTTTGCCAGCAAGCTGGAATCAAGCGACAGCTGGCGCAGCAAGGCAAGTATGCGCTCGCCGGCGTGGCCGTCGCCGTATATGTTGTGTCGCTCCAGGCGTCCTTGTTTCAAGACACGTGAAATCGCCTCGTCGATCGCAAGCTCGTCGGTATCCACGTCGATCACATTGGCATTCCGCTCGCGCAGATTTTGCCGACTGCCGACATTGATGACTGGCGTACCGAAGGAAGCAGCCTCAATGATACCCGCGCTGGAATTGCCGATCATCAAATCGGCAACCGCCATCCAAGAAACAAACCTGTCCCGAGGAAAATGCGTGACCACCCGAACGTCTGGATCGGCTTGACGTGCATCCAGCACTTGCCGCACGCCATCGCTGCCGGCATCGGCATTGGGTTTCAGCGCGATCACCTGCACGCCTTGCCGTTTGAGCGCATCAAGAATCTGCGCGGCCTGCCGACCGGCTGCAGCGGCTTCCTGTAGCACCGGGTGGTAAACCATCAATGCCACCGCTTTTTTTTCGTCGAACCCGACATCGCGCAATAGCTCGGCACGGTCGGCAATAACTGCCGCCTCGATGCCATCCAATCCCGGCGCGCCGCTTACCCAGACATGCGCCGGCAACTCGCCCATGCGGATCAGCCGTTCGCGCGCACCTTCGGTGGCGACGAAATGGAAATGCGACAGCTTCGAGATTGCATGCCGCACCGGCTCATCGACGGTGCCGGAACGTTCGCCGCCATGAATATGCGCCACCGGAATATTCAGATGAATCGCCGCCAGCGCGCCCGCCAACATTTCGCCACGATCGCCCAGCAGCAAAACCAGGTCGGGCCGGATGCTTTCCAGTGCATCGACAAAACCGCCCAGCATGATGCCGATATTGCGCGCCATGCCGGCGCCGCTCGGCGTAGCCATATCGACTGCGACCCGCGCCGTCACCGGCAAGCCGGCTGCTTCGATTTCGGTCACGGTATTGCCGTACTGTTCCGCTAGATGCATGCCAGTGACGACGATGCTCAACGCGAAATCCGTATCGCGATGCATCGCCTGCAGCATCGAGCGCATCAAGCCAAAATCAGCGCGGGTGCCACTGATGTAGCAAATCTTCCTCACTGCAAATCCGTCCACTGCAAGGTGGTGCCGGCGGCGATATCGCGCACCACGGTCTTGCCGATCACGGTGGCAAGGTCGCGCGGCACAATGCCGGTGCCGGGGCGTAGCAAGGCGACATCCTCGCGCTGCACGGTTGTACCAGTTGGTAAAGCGCGGATCAGCGTGACGCTGCGCCGGACAAGGGCACGCACCGGCAATTCGGAAGCGGTCGGCTGCTTCAGTGGCGAGCCCATCGCTTCTTCGACTTCACGAATCTGCCGCACGAATTGCCCGAGTTGTTCCGGCTCCAGCGACGCCTTGTGATCCGGCCCCGGCAAGTTGCGGTCGAGCGTGAAATGCTTTTCGATTACGCGCGCGCCATTGGCGACGGCAGCGGCGGCGACCGCTAGGCTGAGCGTGTGGTCGGAATAACCGGCCGGCACGCCGGTTGCGTCGGCAATGGTGTTCATGGCACGCAGATTCACATCGCTGCATGCCGCCGGATAATTGGACGTGCAATGCAGGATGGTCAGCTTTTCAGCCAGCGGTTCGGTGAAGCCGGCGCGCTGGCGTGCTGCCGCAATGACCGCGACCGCACGCTGAATTTCGTCAAGATTCGCCATGCCGGTCGAAACGATCAGCGGCACGCCCTTGGCGGCGAGGAATTCGAGGAAAGGTTCGTTGGTGATTTCACCGGACGGCACCTTGATCCGTTTCATGCCGAGTCGCAGCAGAAAATCGGCGGCTTCTTCATCGAAGGGCGTGGACATGAATTCGATGCCGAGTTCCGTGCAGCGGGCAAACAATTGGCGATGTAGGTCTTCCGATATTTCGAGCGCCTTCAGCATCTCATACTGATCGCCGTCGCCGGTTTCGCGCTTCTGGTATTCGGCTTTCTCGGTATGCGGCCGCACCAGCTTCTCGGCCGAAAAAGTCTGGAACTTGACGGCATCCGCCCCTTGCGCCGCCGCCGTCTCGACCAGCTTAAGCGCCAGCGCTGCATCGCCGTTATGGTTGACGCCGGCTTCGGCGATTATAAAAGTCTTCGTCATGTCAATCCTTGCATGGACTTGTTACCGCCGCCGCCAACGCCGCATCCACGCTGACAACCGGACGCCATTGCAATGTTTCCATCGTATGCCGGATATCGACCTGGAGCGACCCGGTCAATTTTCTCGCCTGCTCCTCTTTTCCGACAAGCCTGGCCAGTGCGTTCAAGGCCGCCGCCGGTATCGGCAATAGCACAGTGGATTTATTCATGGCCTTGGCAAGCCGACGCACAAATTCGGTGGTCGATACATCTTCATTGTCGCTGACCAGGAAAGTCTGTCCCGCGGCGGCGGGATGATCGAGACAGGTGAGTACCAGATCAACCAGGTTATCCAGCGCAACAAAGCTACGGCGATTGCGGATCGACCCCAAGGGGAGCGGCAAACGGTGTTGGATCGCTTTTTTCAATTGCCGGAAATTGCCCGGAGCATCAGGACCATACACCAGCGGCGGCCGCAGGATGACAATCTCCATGGGGGTTTCCGTAGCAAGCTGCCGCAGGCCGGTTTCGGCACCCAACTTGGCGATCGCATATGCCGAGCCAAGCCGGGGCGGCGTATCGACAGAAAACGGCTGGTCAAAAGTTTCATTGCCATTGACGCCGATGCTGCTCAGAAAAATAAACCGCCGCACGCCGGCTTGTGCCGCCTGCCTGGCCAGTGCCAGCGTGCCGAATTCGTTGACGCGACGGAATTCCGCCAAGGGATCGCTGGCGACTTCCTTCAAGACATGCGTCCGGGCGGCACAATGCACCACGCAGTCAACATCACGTAAAGCTTCGCGCCAATCAGTGTCCGCGTCCATGTCGCCCACCGGCACCGTTTCAACAGCTTCCGGCCAGTTATAAACCGGCTTTCGAATGGCCGCCCGCACCAATCGCCCATCCGAAACCAGACGCCGCAAAATGCCGCCGCCAACAAAGCCGGTCGCACCGGTAATAAGAATGCGCTTCTCCATCAGGCAATGCCTTCTTTCGGCGATGTCGCCGCGCCGACAAAGCGGATGCGCATGCGATGGCTTGAGAACACTGAATATGCCACAAACCAGAAGAAGATCATCGCCGAATTGGAAAAACCGAAAGGCGGCGACACAAAGCCGATCAAGATGGAGTACAGCCAGAAGATATACAGAATGACCCTGTCGCTGTGCACATCGCGACAAGCGGTGCGATACGAACGTCCGGCAAACCATCCCCAAAGCATCGTACCAAGAACACTGCCGAACAACCCAAAATCGATGTACAAGCCCCCCCATGCTCCCGCAAAGAATCCGTAGATGTTCTCATTCAGCAAAGCGGCATAACCACGGCCGAGGAAATCTGCGCTCTCTGGAGAGGTGCGCATGAACGCTGCCACGAGGTCGATGTGGTATCCACCCAGCAAGGTCGGCACATCATTCATCGCCAGTATTCTTTCAAGGATCGACAACGATTGGGTGAAATAAAATACCGTATTCATGACGCTTCGTGTCAAAGAAGGCCAGTTCAAAA
>JAFECY010000250.1 GCA_018241865.1 Pseudomonadota bacterium
CAAGAGGGTGGGCCATAGAGGCGGGCTGATCGTTGGCGATCTTGATGCCTTTCACTCATCAGAGTTTCTCGTAGGTCAATGCCCTCAGAAGTGGCGCTCCGGCGTAAAGCACGATGCATCATCGATCATGGAGTTATCGCGATCGCAGACCACATTGTCAAATGGGGCCGGAGAGGTCGTGGACATAGAACAGGACTATTTGTTCCCGCTTCTAAAAGGTTCTGATATTGGCAGCGGAAAACCGTGGAGAGAGAAATTCGTCATTGTCACCCAGAAGTTTGTTGGCGAACGTACGGAATTCATTCGCCAACGCAGTCCGAAAACGTGGGCATATCTTGAGGCTCACCACGAAATTCTGGATTCTCGTGGCAGCACTATCTACAAGAAAAATCCAAGGTTCTCTATTTTTGGAGTAGGCGATTATGCTTTCCGCCCTTGGCGCATTGCCATTTGCTCCCTTTACAAGTCAATCCGGTTTCGCCTAGTTGGTCCCATTGAGGGCAAACCAGTGATGTTTGATGACACGGTGTATTACCTCTCCTTTGAGTCAGAGCAAGAAGCCAAATCAACTCTGGCATTGTTGAGTTCTGAACCAGCAATGCGTCTGCTTTCTTCACTCATCTTCTGGGACGAAAAACGCCCGATAAAAACCAGCCTTCTCAATGTCGTAGATTGGTCGAAAATTTCACCGGTTAAAAGATCGACACCTCAAATTGAGATGAATCTGACTAACTAGACATAACAGGGAGTGTGCGATGCGTGATTTTCCCCAGCGTTATCTGGTGATGGCGCTTGTTGTTTTTATCTTCCTGTTATCGCTGTCACTGGCTTTGATCGTCAATGCCGGCTGGTGGCTGGTGTTGATCTCGGGCGGGCTGGTCACGCTCGGCATCGCCGATCTGTGCCAGACCAAGCGCGCCATTCTGCGCAATTATCCGATCATCGGTCACATCCGCTTCCTGCTGGAAGAAATCCGTCCCGAGATTCGCCAGTATTTTCTGGAAGACGATACCGACGCCAAGCCGTTCTCGCGCAACCAGCGCTCCATCGTTTACCAGCGCGCCAAGCAGGTGCTGGATAAGCGGCCGTTCGGCACGCAGATGGATTTGTATGAAGCCGGTTACGAGTGGATCAACCATTCGATGATGCCGTCGAAAATCACCAGTCACGATTTCCGCATCACCGTCGGCGCGGAGCGGGCGCAGCCGTATTCGGCCAGCGTGTTCAATATCTCGGCGATGAGCTTCGGCGCGCTGTCGGCCAATGCGATTCAAGCGCTGAATCGTGGCGCGCAGCAAGGGCGTTTCATGCACGACACCGGCGAGGGCAGCATCAGTCGCCACCATTTGCCGCAAAATCCAAACGAAGCGGGCGGCGACCTGATCTGGGAAATTGGCTCGGGTTATTTCGGTTGCCGCAACGACGACGGCACGTTCAACGCCGAGAAATTCGTGGCCAACGCCACCCTGCCGCAAGTGAAGATGATCGAGGTGAAAATTTCGCAAGGCGCCAAGCCCGGCCACGGCGGCATCCTGCCGGCGGCCAAGGTATCGGCGGAAATCGCCGAGGCGCGCGGCGTGGCGATCGGCGTCGATTGCATTTCACCGCCGACGCATTCGGCCTTCACTTCGCCGATTGGGTTGCTGCAATTTATCGAACGTCTGCGCAACCTGTCCGGCGGCAAGCCGACCGGCTTCAAGCTGGCGATCGGCCATCCGTGGGAATTTTTCGGCATCGCCAAGGCCATGCTGCAGACCGGCATCCACCCCGACTTCATCGTGGTCGATGGCGGCGAAGGCGGCACCGGCGCAGCGCCGGTCGAATTCGCCGACCATGTCGGCACGCCACTGCAGGAAGCGCTGGTGCTGGTGCACAACACTCTGGTCGGCACCGGATTGCGCGACAAGATCAGAATCGGCGCATCGGGCAAAGTGATTTCGGCTTTCGACCTTGCGCGCACGCTGGCGCTCGGTGCGGACTGGTGCAATGCGGCACGCGGCTTCATGTTCGCGCTCGGCTGCATCCAGTCGCTGTCTTGCCACACCGACCGCTGCCCGACCGGCGTCGCTACCCAAGATCCATTGCGTCAGCGCGCATTAGTGGTGCCAGACAAAGCCGCGCGCGTGGCGAACTATCATCAGAACACGCTCAAGGCGCTAGCGGAGCTGATCGCCGCCGCCGGCCTTACGCACCCCTCGCAATTACGCCCGCATCATCTGGTACGGCGCGTCTCGCGCAATCAAGTCAAGCTGGCGTCAACGCTGCTGCCCTTCCTCGATGCCGGCGAATTACTGGACGACAGTCAACTCAACCGCATGCCGGCAGTATTCAAGACGTACTGGCCGCTGGCGCAGGCGGATTCCTTCCATCCACTTGCCTGAACAGGATTTCTTGTGCGCTGCCGTGGTGATAAGATGGTCTGCGATTTTTTTATTTTTCTGCCGAGGTTCCCATGAAAGGCGATGCCAACATCATCCGTTTGCTCAATGCGCAGCTCACCAATGAACTGAGCGCAATCAATCAGTATTTTTTGCATGCCCGCATGTACAAGCACTGGGGCTTCGAGAAATTGGGCAAGAAGGAATACGACGAATCGATCGGCGAGATGAAACATGCCGATACGCTCATCAACCGCATTCTGATGCTGGAAGGCTTGCCCAATCTGCAGGCACTGCACAAATTGATGATTGGCGAAACGACGCCGGAAATGTTGGCCTGCGATTTGAAGCTGGAAAGCGCGGCGCAAGCGACCGTCAAGGAAGGCATTGCCGCTTGCGAAGCAGCGGGCGATTACGTTTCGCGCGAGATTTTTCAAACGATTCTGGAAGACACCGAGGAGCACATCGAGTGGCTGGAAACCCAGCTAGAACTGATCGACAAAATCGGCGTACAGAATTATCTGCAGTCGCAAATGGAAGCCTGATGTCAGGTCGGGAACAATGAAAAACGGGGCATGAAACCATGCCCCGTTTTTATTTCACCGCCGTCGGATCCTGTGGCACCGTATCCTTGAACGATTGCCGATCCGATAGCTTGTCGAACAGCTTGCCAAGATTGGGATAATCTTCGCGCCAAGCGATCTGCGGAAAACGGAAATGCAGCCAACCGAGCGCGCCGCCCACCGCCACGTCGGCCAAGGTGTAGTGCGTGCCGGCGCAAAACGGTTTATCGCCCAGCCCTTGGGAAATCGCCTGCAAACCTCCATGCACTTTGGCCATTTGCCGATCGACCCATTCCTTGCTTTGCTGTGCTTCCGGGCGCAAGGTTTTTTCCAAGCGCATCAACACACCCGCATCCAGCACGCCATCGGCCAACGCTTCCCAGCACTTCACCTCGGCGCGCTCGCGGCCGTTGCCGGGGATGAGTTTGCCGACCGGCGTCATGGTATCGAGGTATTCGACAATCACACGCGAATCGAACATCGCGCCGCCGTCTTCCATGACTAGGCACGGTACTTTGCCAAGTGGGTTGGATTCGTGAATGACAGTGTCCGCGCTCCAGACATTTTCCAAAACGAATTGATAATCCAGCTTCTTTTCCGCCATCACGATGCGGACTTTGCGGACGTAGGGACTGGAGAGGGAACCGATGAGTTTCATGGAAAGGGCGTGATAAAAATTGACGCAATTATAACATTGCGCATTTTCCCATCCGACCGATGCAACGCGCAAGATATCGACCGATTAGCCGCGATTTGGCCGTCATGCCGAATGGTAAAATGCCGTTTTCCCGACACCCTGATGCGTCGCATTCCGCGACTGCACATTCTTTACCCATCATCCATCATGGCACTTACCGCTCTCTCCGCCCTGTCCCCGCTCGACGGCCGCTACGCAAGCAAGGTCGATAAATTGCGCCCGATTCTTTCCGAAGCCGGCTTCATGCACCACCGCGTCAAGGTCGAGGTCGCTTGGTTGCAGGCACTGTCGGAAGCCGGCTTCGCCGAAATCAAACCTTTCTCGCTGGTCGCCAATACGCTGCTCAACAAGCTAGCGGCCGACTTCACCGAAGGCGATGCGCGCCGCATCAAGGACATCGAAGCGACCACCAACCACGACGTCAAGGCAGTCGAGTATTGGCTAAAGGAACAGGTCAAGGACATGCCGGAACTGGTGAAGGCGTCCGAATTCATTCACTTCGCTTGCACTTCGGAAGACATCAACAACACTTCGCACGGCATGATGCTGAAAGCCGCGCGCGACAACGTTCTGCTGCCGTCATTACAAACGCTGATCGACAAGCTGACCGCACTGGCGCACGAACATGCCGAGGTACCAATGATGTCGCGCACCCACGGCCAACCAGCCAGCCCGACCACGCTCGGCAAAGAAATCGCCAACGTGGTCGCCCGCTTGAAACGCGCCGAGCAGCGCATCGCCGCCATCAAGATGTTGGGCAAGATGAATGGCGCAGTCGGCAACTACAACGCCCACCTGTCGGCTTACCCCGACTTCGACTGGCAAAATTTTTCCAAAGACGTGGTGGAACAGCGTCTCGGCCTCACCTTCAATCCCTACACCATCCAGATCGAGCCGCACGATTACATGGCCGAACTATTCGATGCCGTCGCCCGCACCAACACCATCCTGCTCGACCTGAACCGCGACATCTGGGGCTACATCTCGCTGGGCTACTTCAAGCAGCGCACCAAGGCGGGCGAGATCGGTTCCTCCACCATGCCGCATAAGGTCAACCCGATCGACTTCGAGAATTCCGAAGGCAACCTCGGCCTGGCCAACGCCATGCTGAAGCACCTGTCGGAAAAACTGCCGGTCTCGCGCTGGCAGCGCGACCTGACTGACTCGACTGTATTGCGCAATATCGGCGTCGGCTTCGGCTACACCGTGCTGGCTTACGATAGCTGCCTGCGCGGCTTGAACAAACTGGAAGTCAACCCGGAACGCATGGCCGACGACTTGCACGCGACGTGGGAAGTGCTGGCCGAGCCGGTGCAGACAGTAATGCGCCGTTACGGCATCGAAAACCCGTACGAGCAACTAAAAGAACTGACGCGCGGCAAAGGCATCACCCGCGCCGCCCTGCACCAATTCATCCACGGCCTCGACATTCCGAAAGAGGCGAAAGAGCATTTGCTGGCGATGACGCCGGCGAATTACATCGGGATTGCGGCGGAGTTGGCGAAGAAGGTGTAATCACTACGAGGCAAACTTGCAAGGCGTGCTGCAACGCGCCGTGCGGGTTTGCTTTTTTTTTGCTATATTTAGTTCTAATAAGAACTTATTTCCAAAAAGTAAATATCCAAAATGCAGAAATACAGCCGCACCGCCATCGCCTTGCACTGGCTGATCGCCTTGCTCATCATCGCCGCTTTTCTCCTGGGTGAGAACATGGTCGATATCCCCGGCATCACACCAACCAAGCTGAAGTATTTTTCCTGGCACAAATGGCTGGGTGTCACCGTGCTCGGGCTGGTCGCCATTCGCCTGCTGTGGCGCTTGAAAAATCCGGCGCCGCCCTATCCCGACAGCATGCCCGGCTGGCAAAAGCTGGCTTCGTCTTCCCTGCATGGCTTGCTGTACGTGCTGATGTTCGCCATCCCGGTGTCCGGTTATCTGTATTCGAGCGCAGCCGGCGTGCCGGTGGTGTATCTCGGCGTGCTGCCGTTGCCGACGCTGATCGATCCGAGCCCGGAATGGAAAGACATACTCAAGAGTACGCATATCATCCTCAACAAAGTTTTGCTGGTCGCATTTATTCTGCACGTGGCGGCCGCCTTCAAGCATTTGCTCATCGACCGCGACGGCATATTCAAGCGGATGCTGCCTTAACCTTTAGAGGAGAAACCCATGTCCACCCTGTTCCGCCATACCACGCTTGCTACGCTTGCGCTGACAATATCCAGCTTCGCCCTAGCTGCGGCGCTCAAGCTCGACCCGGCCAAGAGCAGCGTTACTGCCGGCTTCAAGCAGATGAACGTGCCGGTCGAGGGTAAGTTCAAAAAATTCAGCGCACAGATCGATTACGACAGCACCAAGCCGGCCGCCGCCAAGGCTAATGTCGAGATCGACATCGCCAGCTTCGATCTCGGCGAAGCGCAGTACAACAAGGAAGTGCTGAAGAAGGAATGGTTCGATGCCGCCAAATTTCCAAAAGCGACCTTCGTTTCCAGCGCCATCAAACCAGCTGCCGGCGGCACGCTCGACGTGGTGGGCAAACTGAGCATCAAAGGCAAGAGCGCCGATGTGCACTTTCCATTGACCGTGAAAAAAGAAGGCGCGAGCCAAATTTTCGAGGGCAAGTTGCCGATCAAACGACTGACCTTCAACATCGGCGAAGATGACTGGAAAGACACCAGCATGGTCGCCGATGAAGTCGTCATCACATTCCGCATCGTCACGAATCCGTGATTTTTCCAATTTAAACCACACAAAGGACTACGCATGAAATTGCACGCACTGATAACCGCTATCGCGACACTGGCATCGGCTTCCGCTTTCGCCACCACCTACAACATCGATCCCGACCATACCTACCCGAGCTTCGAGGCCGACCACATGGGTATTTCGGTTTGGCGCGGTAAATTCGACAAGAGTTCCGGTACGGTCACGCTCGATCGCGCTGCCAAAACCGGTAGCGTCGATATCACCATCGACGCCAATTCGATCGACTTCGGCCATGCCAAGCTGAACGCGCACGCCAAGGGCAAGGACATGTTCAACACCGAAAAATTCCCGACCGTCACGTACAAGGGCAAGTCGATCAAATTCGATGGCGACACCCCGGTCGCAGTGGAAGGTGAATTGACGCTACTCGGCGTGACCAAGCCGGTCAATCTGACCATCAATAAATTCAAGTGCATGCAGCACCCCTTCTACAAGCGCGAAGTGTGCGGTGCCGATGCCAGCGCGCATTTCAAACGCACTGATTTCGGCTTGGACTACGGTGTGCAAATGGGCTTTGCGCCGGATGTGAAACTGAGCATCCAAGTCGAGGCGTTGAAAGCGGATTGATCGTTGTCGGCGCGCATCTCGGTGCGCGCCGACACGACATCGCCGTATCACCATCACGCCATGAGCAAGGAACGTTTCTTCCGTAGTATCCGCCTGCTGGCCCAGTGCTATCAGGCGTTCGAGCAACTCTCCGGCACACACGTGCGCAGCTTGGGGCTGACCCCTTCGCAATTCGACATCATCGCCACCCTCGGCAATACCTACGGCATGACGTTCAAGGAACTCGGCGAGAAAACCCTGATTACCAAAGGCACACTCACCGGCGTCGTCGATCGACTGGCAGAAAAAGGCTTGGTCAAGCGCGTGCTGCAATCCTGCGACCGCCGCAGCAGCTTGGTTCAACTCACATCCAGCGGTAAGCGGGAATTTGAACGGGTGTTTGCGCCGCATGCACAGCATTGCCGACAAGCGTTCAGCGGCTACCGTGCGGAAGATTTCGACAACTTGGAACACGAGTTGGCGC